>NZ_CEEDDH010000008.1:103922-241170 GCF_979253165.1 Pseudomonas sp. AC083 | reverse complement strand
CCCCCTTTTCAAGCAGAAGACGGCATACGAGATGAACATACGGGTCTCGTGGGCTCGGAGATGTGTATAAGAGACAGTCTCAACGCACATCGACGGCCAACCGCCCATGCACACCGCTGCTTACCCACCGAGGCAAACACGCCCCTGGTTCGGTGGGCCGGTGGTGCCGCTGACCTTCCAGTTCATCACCCTGATGATTGCCGCATGGTACGGCGCAAAGCTGCTCAGCCGGCCGATCCAGCGCCTGAGCGACGCCGCCGAGCGCCTGAGCGAAGACCTCGACAGCGACCCCCTCGACGAATCCGGCCCGCGCGAAGCCCGGCAAGCGGCGCACACCTTCAACCTCATGCAACGGCGCATCCGCGAACAGGTCCAGCAACGCGCGCGAATGCTCGGCGCCGTCTCCCACGACCTGCGCACGCCACTGTCACGCCTGAAACTGCGCCTGGAAAACATCAGCGACGACAAGCTGCAAAGCCAGATGCGCCAGGATCTGGACGACATGATCGGCATGCTCGACGCCACCCTCACCTATCTGCACGAACAACGCACCAGCGAAGCCTTGCAGTTGCTGGACGTGCAGGCGCTGGTCGAATCGCTGTGCGAAAACGCCCAGGACCAGGGCGCCGATGTACAGGTCAGCGGCCACTGCGCGCCTTTGCCAGTACAACCGATGGCGCTGCGCTCGTGCATCAACAACCTGCTGGACAACGCCCTGCGTTACGCCGGACAGGCGCGGATTGAACTGTTGGAACAGCGTGAGGAATTGCTGATTCGGGTGATTGATCACGGGCCGGGGATTGCTGAGGACCAGCGTGAAGCCGTGTTTGAACCGTTCTACCGACTGGAAGGCTCGCGTAACCGCAACTCCGGCGGCGTAGGACTGGGCATGACCATCGCCCGCGAAGCCGCGCAGCGATTGGGTGGGCGGTTGAATCTGGAAGAAACACCGGGTGGCGGGCTGACCGCCATTGTCCGCTTGCCACGGGGCTGAGGCTCAGCCGACTTGAAGAGGGAGCGAGCCTGCTCGCGAAAGCGTCTGATGATTCAATGCCTTGGTTGAATGTATCGGCCTCTTCGCGAGCAGGCTCGCTCCCACAAATAAACTGAGTGTATTCGGTAGATATTGGTTGGATGTGAGGGCGCTATCGCTGGCAAGCCAGCTCCCACAGGGATCGAGTGGTTTCAGAGAGATATGGGTCGGCTGTCAGGCCGCCTTCGCGAGCAGGCTCGCTCCCACAAAATCAAAAGCCAAAGCAAAGCAGCGCAGCTGCCCGCGGCGAAGCCGCCCCACTCAACAATGAGCGCAAGCTCGAGTGCTTTTGATCTTGATCCACCGGCGACGTCGGAAGGCTGAGTGGAGGGATTGATCCGGGCGTGGGAGCGCAGCGACCGTCTGGCGCAGCCAGACACAGCGGAAGGAGGTGCAGCGAAGCAAACCGTAGCCGCTGCGCCCGGATCGATCCCGCAGCGAAGGAACCCGAGCCTGCGAGGGCCGAACGCAGGAGCTAGCGTTTTTTGCTTACTTTTTTTGGCGCTTGTAAAAAAGTAAGTCGCCGTCAGGCGAAACCGCCAGCCGCCGCAGCGAAACATTCGGATATTCACACCAGACAAACCCAAGCATGGTCGGCCCAAAGGCCGCCAAGCCCCCCCCCCTAGACCCGAGCCTGACTCTTACTCCAGTCCGTCAACAAACTATAAGCCACCGCCAACAAAGTAGGCCCAATAAACAACCCGATAAAGCCAAACGCAATCAACCCGCCAAACACCCCGAGCAACACAATCACCAACGGCAGATTGCCGCCACGGCTGATCAGATACGGCTTGAGCACATTGTCCACGCCACTGATGATGAACGTCCCCCAGATCCCGAGAAAGATCGCCATCCCGTACTCACCCTTCCACACCAGCCAAGCCGTGGCCGGCACCCACACCAGCGGTGGCCCCATCGGAATCAGACTCAACATAAACGTGACGATCCCCAGCACCAGCGCCCCCGGCACCCCGGCAATCAAAAAGCCGATCAACGCCAGCACCGCCTGCGCCGCCGCCGTACCAATCACACCGTTGACCACCCGCTGCACCGTCCCCGCCACCAATTCGATGTAATAACCGGCACGATCGCCAATCAAGCGCTGCAGCAGACTGTGCACAAACGCGGCCAGTCGTGGCCCGTCACGGTAGAAAAAGAACACGAACACCAGGCTCAGCGTCAGCTCGAGAATCCCGCCGCCGATCTGCGCACTGCGCGCCAGCAGCCAGTTACCGACTTGGCCCAGATACGGCTTGATCGAGACCATCAACGCCGCGCCCTGTTGATCGATGCTGTCCCACATCGCCACCAGTCGCTCACCAACCAAAGGCACGCTACCAAGCCAAGTGGGCGCTTCCGGCAAACCGTCGACCTGCACATCCTTGATGAATGCCGTGGCATCGCGCACATGATCGGCAAGATTGAAACCCAGCCACACCAGCGGCGCCGCCACCAGCAACATCCAGCCCAGTGTCAGGATCAACGCGGCCAGCGATTCGCGGCCATTGAGCGCACGGGTCAGCAAACGCATCAGCGGCCAACTGGCGAACGCCAGCACCGCGCCCCAGAACAGCGCCGACCAGAACGGCGCCATCACCCACAGGCTGGCACCAAACAACACCAGCAGCAGAATCTGCACCAGCAGGCGATCGTTATTGAGCATGGAAAGTCCCGGCAAAGTCAGTCAGCGAAAGAGTAGGCGAACACTGCGTGCATGCTCGCCCGGCACAGCTTATCGCAACAGGTCGATGCGCAGGCCAGAGCCTTCGAGATTGCCGGTTTCCATCCGGGCCGCCCGCACACCCTGAGTGATCAACGCCTGGCGCCAGGCTTCGGCCTTGGGCCCGGAAACCGTGACCCGCAAGGTCGTGTCGAGATTCAGGCCACGGGAAATCAGGCGCAGCCAGGTGGCATCCGGCTCATCGACCAGTTTCGGGAAATCCAGCTCGCCGGTGCTTTTCAACTGGCGCAGCAGGGTCGCCGAGGTCGGCAGCAACTCGCCCAACGGCGCAGTCGCCTCAAACTGTTCGACATGCAGATAGGCTTTGCGATTGCCGCGAGTGATGCTGTAGAGCGCCACCAGCGTGTTGTCCTTTGGCGCCGCCAGCCTGAGCAACAGATAGGCCTGTTGTTCGTCAGAGCCATACAGCTTGGCGTTGCCGAACACCTCGTTGGCCCACAGGCTGCTTTCGCCGCAATCGCGGGCCTGGCACCAGAACAGCAACTCGGCGTCCTGCTGTTGCAGGGCTTCGCGGGCGGCGGTGAAGGCTTCGGTGGCGGAATGTTCCGGCGGCAACTCGTAGGTTACCGAGGTGGTCTGGCCGCGGGCGGTGACCTGGCCGTCGAAGCGCAACTGGCCGCTGATCTTGCGGATCGAGCCCAGCGGGTAGATGCGCTCCAGCTCGGCCGCCGGGCGATAGTCGACGATCTGTGCGTCGGCCAGACGCGGCACGATTTGCAGATCCTGGCTGCCCGGCACATCGGCAGCGAAGGACAAGGAGCTGAAGCAGCACAGCGCGAAAAGACTGAGTGGCCGCATAGTCAGGCTCACCGGACGGTCATGGCTGGGCGGGTCGGGGTCGCAGCGGTATAGAAATCCATCAAGTTTGTCTCCTGTTTCAACCCGCCCAGCCTCGGCAGTTGCCGGTAGCAAGTCAAGGCATGGCGAAGAAGCGATTGAAACAGTCTGCTACAAGACCTGCGCCAGCCTCGTCATTCAGGTGCAGATGATGCCCGCCCGGCAACTGTTCGTGACTGAAGGGTAGACGCTGCAGCAACTCAGGATGCCTGGCCAGCATGCCATCCGCCGCGACCACCAGATGCGCCGGGCAACCGACGCGCAAGGCAAACGCCATTGCCTGTTCTTCCGTCAGGCGAAGCGGTGATGGCAGGGTCAGGCGATTGTCGGTGCGCCAGGTGTAACCGCCGGGCACCGGCATCAAACCGCGCTGGGCCAACAGTTCGGCGGCTTCGCGACTGACCGCCACCAGGCCTTTCATCCGCGCCTCGATGGCACGGTCGAGGGTGGTATAGACCGGTTTGCGCTTGTCCCGCAGAGCGAGTTGCGCCTGTAACGCCATGCCCATGCGCTGGGCAGCGTTTTCGCCCTTGTCTGTCGGAGGAATCACGCCGTCGATCAGCGCCAGATGGCTGATGCGCTCGGGCAGCGAACCGGCTAGCACCATCGAGACAATCGCGCCCATCGAATGCCCGAGCAGGCCGAAACGCTTCCAGCCCAGTTGTTCAGCGACTTGCAGCACATCATGGGCGTAGTCCCACAGGGCATAACCGGCGCCGCTTGGTCGATGAGCGGAATGACCGTGGCCGGCCATGTCCAGCGCGACGATACGCAAACCGTGGAGCTTCGGCGCCAGCCGCGCGAAGCTGTTGGCGTTGTCGAGCCAACCGTGCAACGCGATCACCGGCAAGCCGTCCTCGGGGCCGAACAGATGCGCGGCCAACTCGATGTGCGGCAGATTCAGACGCACTTCTTCCCAGGTCGGGCTCATGCGCAATCCTTGTTCTGCCGCTGTTCCCAGCGCATGAACAGGCTCTTGAGCAGCCGTGCCGTGTCCTGCGGGCGCTCCAGCGGGAACATGTGCCCGCCGGGCATGCTCAGCGCCTCGCCTTGGGGCAGGCGCGAGACGAAACGTGTGTGATGGCGCATGACCACGCGGCTCTTGTGCCCGCGCACGATGGCCAGTGGCACCTGCAACTGGCGGGTGCGCCCGGGACTGGTGTGCGGCACGCCGCGATAAATGCTGATTTCGGTGGCCGGGTCAAAACGCAGACGAAGCTTGTCGTCGACCTGATGCAAACCGTGTTGCAGGTAGGCATCGAAGCATTCCGGATCGAAGCCGCGAAACAGGGTTTTGCCGGAAAAGTAACTGCGTGCACTGTCGAGATCGGCGAATTCTTCACGGCGCCCGAGGGTGCGCCCGGCCGGAGTCAGCCGGTCGATGAAACCAAAACGCTTGGCTGCGCGAATCACCCACTGATCGGTGCGGGTCAGCACCGGTGAGTCGAGCATCACCACGCCGCGATACAGCTCGGGACAGCGCAACGCCGCGTGCAAGTGCAGCAGACCGCCAAAGGAGTGGCCGACGCCCCATACCGGCTGTTCCTGCTGCTCGAGGTGATGGATCAGTTCATCGACCAGGTTGTACCAGTTGTCGTCCGCCGGAAAACGCGGGTCATGGGCGTGCTGCTCCAGATGCACCACCCGATACTCCGGCGCCAGCGCCGCGAACAACTTGCCATAGGTCCCCGAGGGGAAGCCGTTGGCGTGGGCGAAAAAGATCGGTTGCGACATGCGGGCAAATCCATGAGCGGGAATCGTGGCGTTGATTGTCCGCAAGAGCCGGCGTCGCAGCAATGACCATAACTGCCAGAAATGGTGGTGGAGACGCTTCGCAAGCAAAAGACCACAACACCGAAGGCTGCGATCTTTTGATCTACAACCTGTCAACGCAGCGGCGGCTGTTCCCCCAGCGGCACCACCGCCATGGTCAGGCGCGATACGCAACTGGCCTTGCCTTCATCGCTGGTCAAACGGATGTCCCAGACATGCGTGGTGCGCCCGATATGAATCGGCGTGGCCACCGCCGTCACCCGCCCACTGCGCAAGCCGCGCAAGTGGTTGGCGTTGATCTCCAGGCCGACGCAATAGAACTTGCTGGCATCGATGCACAGATAACTGGCCATCGAGCCGACGGTTTCCGCCAGTACCACCGATGCGCCGCCATGCAGCAGACCGTAAGGCTGGTGGGTGCGATGGTCGATGACCATGCTCGCGGTCAGCGACTGTTCGTCGAAGGCTTCGAAACGAATATCCAGCACTTCGCCAATGGTGTTCTTCTGGATCGCATTCAACTGTTCGATGTCGGGAGTAGTACGCCACAAGCTCATCGCAGACTTCCTTTGTTGTTGTAATCGATGCTCAATCCTGCCACAGCACCGCCTCGCTGCGCGCGCTCCATTCTTCGAAGCGTGCGCCGTAGCGGTCTTCGATGACGTTGCGTTTGATTTTCAGAGTCGGCGTGAGGAAGCCGTTATCCACCGCCCAGTTGTCCTTGACTACCACCAGCCGGCGCAGGCGTTCGTGCTTGTCGAGGGCGGCGTTGACCTCTTCCAGCAGCTTTTCCAAGCTCGCGTGCAGACTGGCACGAGGCTCTTGCTGATTGACGGTGGACAGCACGCACAACCCCAGCGGTGCACTCAGGCCATCGCCGACCACGCACACTTGTTCGATGCGTGAATGCACGGCCAGACGGTTTTCGATCGGCGCCGGCGCGACGTATTTGCCCTTGCTGGTCTTGAAGATTTCCTTGAGCCGGCCGGTCAGGCGCAGGCGCCCTTCGCTGTCCTGCTCGCCCTTGTCGCCGGTGCGCAGAAAGCCGTCGGCAGTCAGCGTCTCAGCAGTTTTCTGCGGTTCTTTGAAATAGCCGAGCATGTTGGCCTGGCTGCGCACCTGCACTTCGCCGAACTCATCGATGCGCACCTCGACTTCCGGGCACGGCTGACCAATCCAACCCTGTTTGTACTGCCCCGGCAGGCAGATATGCGAATAACCGCAGCCCTCGGTCATGCCGTACACCTCCAGCACATCGAGGCCAAGTTTCTGATACCAGGCGAGCAAGGTCTGCGGTACCGGCGCAGCGCCGGACAACGCCACGCGCAAGGCATCCAGGCCGAGCCCGGCGAGCACTTTGTGCCCGACCCGCTTGCCGATGAAGGGCAGCCCGAGGAGAAAATCCAGGCGCTGCGCCGGGATCTTGCTGTAAACACCCATCTGGAATTTGGTCCAGATACGCGGCACGCCGAACATTGCCGTAGGCCGCGCGCGCTGCAGATCGGTGATGAAAGTCTCGAGTCTTTCGGCGAAGAACACTGTCTGCCCGGTATAGATCGAGGCCAATTCGACAAACATGCGCTCGGCAACGTGGCACAGCGGTAGATACGACAGCAGCCGATCGTTCTCGTTGAGCCCGAACAGCTGCGTGCCGCGACTGGTGGCGAAACCGAGATTGGCGAAACTGTGCATCACGCCTTTGGGCAGGCCGGTGGTGCCGGAGGTGTAGATGATCGTCGCCAATTGTCCGGCGGCGGGGCGTGGATCGTCCTGGATTGGCGAACAGCTCTGCAGGTCCGCCCAGCTGTAATCGAACTCGCCGGGCGGATGCAGCGGCAGGCTGATGGTCGGCAAACCCGTCGGCACGCCTTGCGCCATGCCCACCCAGTCATCCAGTTTGCCGATGAACGCCAGCGCACTTTCCGAGTGAGTCAGCACTTGCGCAACGGATTCAGCGGTGAGATTGGGGTACAGCGGCACCGACACATGCCCGGCCATCCAGATCGCCAGATCGGCGATGATCCAGTGCGCGCAGTTTTTCGAGATCAGCGCAATGTGGCTGCCGGGCGGCAGCTCCCGTGCGCGCAACCAGTGCGCGGCGCAGCGGGCCTGATGGCCGACATCGGCCCATGTCAGCGTCTCGACCTGACCGCCACCGATGGGCTGCACGAGAAAGCGCTGGCGCGGATGCCGGGCTTCCCGTTCGTAGAACACGTCCAGCGGCAAACGGAAGGCGGCAGACATGCGACTCGCTCCTGTTTTTTTGGTCTGGAGCAAGCGTAGTCAACCAAGCAAGTGCTTGGTTGAATTTTTTACCAAAAGAAACAAGATCAAAAGATCGCAGCCTTCGGCAGCTCCTACATTGGAATGCATTCCTCTGTAGGAGCTGCCGAAGGCTGCGATCTTTGCTTTTAAGGGTGCTTGAGGCTGTTGAGCTTCATCGAGCCAATCAGCAGCTCGCTGTGCTCAAGCTCCGCCAGCCCCGCTGTAGTGACCTTCTCCGACGGATGCCCGGCGCCGTGTTGCAGATAGCTGAGCAGATTGCCCACCAACGGGTTGTGGCTGACCAGCAGCACATTGCTCACCGACACCAATTGCTCGGCCACCTTGTCCGGATCGCTCTCCGGCGTCAGCCACTCGACCGTACGGATCTCCGGCTCGAACCCCAGCGCCTCGCGCACGATTTGCGCGGTCTGCTGCGCGCGCAGATAAGGGCTGGCATAAATCGCCGTCAGCGGCTGCCCGATCAGATGCGCCGCGCTGCGCAGGACTTCTTTACGACCATGCTCGGTCAGCTCGCGCTCGGAATCGATTTTCGAGCCGTGAGGCACCGCCTCACCATGACGCAATACCCACAGTTTCATAGCTTGGGCTCCTCATCGCGCACCGGGTGCGCGGTTGGGGCGACGGTGTGCGGCGCTTCCCCTTCCGGGGTGCGCGGCGCTGGCCAGTCGGCGAACGGCCAGGGCTTCTGGTCACTGTGAAACGTGCCGAAGCGGCCGATCTGCGCGAGGAACTGGCTGAGGCTGTCGCCAAAATTCATCAGGCTGGCGCTCGGTGCGCCGTAGATCAGGCGGTAGATCAGTTGCACCAATACCACCGCGCCGAGGATGAACTGCGCGACTTGCCAGACCAGCAGATAAACGATCATCCACAACACCCGCAGGAGGATGGATTCGTACTGGGTTTCGCTTTTCGGATCGTTCATGGCTTGCTTCCTGTCCGTGTAACAGCTGAATCAGTTGAAACCGCTGGTGGAAATAAAGTCGACGTCGGTTTTCGGCTCGGCACGCATCAGTAGACCGATCACCTGCTCCAGCGTGCGTCCCTCGAACAGGATCGCGTGCAGCCCGGCGACCAGCGGCATGTACACGCCGACTTCCTGGGACTTGGCCTTGAGCACTTTGAGGGTGTTGACCCCTTCGGCGACCTCGCCAAGACGCGACACCGCTTCGTCGAGGCTCAAGCCCTGACCGAGGGCGAAGCCGACCTGGTAGTTGCGGCTTTTGGGCGATGAACAGGTGACGATCAGATCGCCAACCCCGGCCAGACCAAGGAAGGTCATCGGGTTGGCGCCCTGATTCACGGCGAAGCGGGTCATCTCGGCCAAGGCGCGAGTGATCAACATGCTCTTGGTGTTCTCGCCCATTTCCAATGCCACCGCCATGCCGGCGATGATCGCGTAAACGTTTTTCAACGCCCCGCCCAGCTCGACACCGAAACGGTCGGCGCTGGCGTAGACGCGGAAGGTGCGCCCGTGCAGGGCGGCTTGCACCGCTTTGCACAGTTCTTCGTCTTCACTGGCGACCACCGTGGCGGTCAGTGCGTGCTCGGCGATTTCCCGCGCCAGGTTCGGACCGGACAACACGCCGATGCGCGCCTGCGGGGCGATCTCTTCGAGAATCTGGCTCATCAGCTTGAAGGTCTGCGCTTCGATGCCTTTGGTCAGGCTGACCAGCATCTTGCCGCTCAATCGCTCGGCGTGGGCGGCGAGTACCGTGCGCAAGGCGCTGGATGGCAGCGCGACAAAGCACAGATCGCAGGCATCGAGAGTGGCTTGCAGGTCGGTGACAGCAGTCACCCCCGGCAGAATCTTGATGCCTTTGAGGTAACGCGGGTTTTCGCGGTTGACCCGGATGGCCTCGGCCTGCTCGGGGTCACGCATCCACTGAAGGACTTGATGGCCGTTCTCGGCCAGCAGATTGGCCACGGCGGTACCAAAACTTCCGCCTCCCAGGACCGCAATCGGGCGCTGTTCAGTCATATGCAATCCGTTAATCCATACCAGTGGCGATGCCGGGCATTATACGGCGCGACCCCGTCGCGGCCAGCCCCAGCAACAATTACCGACATTTGTAGGAAGAAGACCAATAAAACCTAGGAAAATGCCTGCAACGTCACTGGAAAAGTCGCCGCCCTCGGTTAACATGCGCGCCAATTCTTCTCTCTGCAGGCTGTGTCGTGTTTTCTGGCCCTCCTCCCCCGCGCTCGCCGCTGCTACTGGCGCTGCTGTTCAGCCCGCTGGTGCTGGCGGACGACCTGTTCGTCGACAGCCAGACGCTGCCGCAGGTACTCACAGCCACGCGGCTGAAACAGACGCCAGCGGAAGTGCCCGGGAGCATGACCGTTCTCGACAGCGAATTGATCAGCGCCAGCGGTGCCCGCGACATCAGCGAGCTACTGCGACTGGTGCCAGGGATGATGGTCGGCAGCATCAACGGCAATCAGCCGGCGGTGAATTACCACGGCACCAACGCCAGCGAAGCACGGCGCATGCAGGTGTTGATCGATGGCCGCTCGGTGTACCGCGCCGGCCTGGCGACGGTGGACTGGAGCGATATTCCGGTAGCGATGGAAGACATCGAACGGATCGAGGTGTTTCGCGGCCCGAACACCGTCAGCTACGGCGCCAACGCGTTGATGGCAGTGATCAACATCATCACTCGCCACCCGGCCGACGGCCACGGCACGCGTTTGAAGATCACTCGCGGCCAGCGTGGCATCAACGACTTTTATGCCAGCCAGGGCACCGGTTGGGATGGCGGCGATCTGCGCCTGTCGCTGTCCGGTCAGGAAGACGACGGTTTCGACAGCGACCGCAACGGCGCCGATTATCGCGACAGTCGGCGCTTGAATCGTCTGAGCCTGGCGGTCAGCCACGACCTCAATGAAGGGCAAAGCCTCGACTGGCAGCTCAACGCCAAGGACGGCAGCAATCAGCGACCTTATACCTACCGCCCGGTGTTCTCGGGGATTACCGACGCCGGGAACAATTCCGACGTGGTGGCCAAGGATTACGCCGGTTCGGTGCGCTGGAACCTCGATATCAACCCCGAACACAGCCTTTATGTGCAAGGTTCGGCGCAGCACTGGGATCGCCAGCAAGTCTGGCGCGCCTGCGATGCCGAGGTATCGTTCAGCCCCGAGCTGGCGCAGCTGTGGCAGCTCAACCCGAATTACACCGAACGGCTGGCGCGCAACATCACCCAGTTCACCGGCCCCGGCGCGGCACCCGGCACGCCGCAGGAAATGGCGCTGGCCAATCAGGTGCTCGAGCAATGGCGCAACGGCGCTAGCCAGACCTTGTGCGGCGATATCGACCAGAGCGCCCGCGAATCGCGCTACGACCTCGAGCTGCAGGACACCCTCAGCCTGGCCGACAGCCTGCGCCTGGTCAGCGGCCTGAATTACCGCTACGACCGCGCCGATTCCGAAACCTACTTCAACGGCACCCTCGACGACACCACCTGGCGCGCCTTCGGCCAACTGGAATGGCGCGCCACCGAGCACTGGCTGCTGCAGGGCGGAGCGATGTTCGAGGACACGCAACTGATCGGCAGTTCGCTGACCCCGCGCTTCGCGGTCAACTACCTGATCAACCCGCGTCACGGCCTGCGCGCGGTGTACTCGGAGGCGATCCGCTCGCCGGACATGTTCGAGAACAACGTCAACTGGAGCTATCAGGTCAGCAACCTGCGACCCTCGGCCTACGGCCAGTCGTCGGCGCGCTATTTCGTCAAGACACGCGGCCCCGGTGATCTCGATCAGGAACACATGCGTTCTCGCGAGTTGGGCTACAACGGTTACTTCGCCGAGCTCGGGCTGGCCGTGGACGTGAAGCTGTTCTACGACGAAATTACCGGGATGATCAGTGAACCGCTGCGCAACAACCAGTACATCGCCAGCAACGCCAACAGCTCGCGCTTTCGTGGCAGCGAAACGCAACTCGACTGGCGCCTCAGCAGCGCCGACCGCTTGCGTTTGACCTACGCCTTCGTCGACGCCGAGGCGAGCAATCCGCTGGACCAACAGTTCACCTCGCGCAACAGCGGTTCCGCCGGTTGGCTGCGCAATTGGGGCCATGGCTGGAACAGCGCCCTCTTCTATTACGGCGACAACGCGCTCAACGGCTATCGCTTAGAACGCGTCGACACGCGCATCGCCAAACGCATCGCCATTGGCAAAGCTCAGCTGCAATTGGCCGGCGTGCTGCAACAGCGCCTCGACCATCAGCCGAATACTTTCGTCGACAATAATTACGATGAACGCCGGGTGATGTATTTCAGTGCCGAGCTGGAGTTCTAGGATGCGCACCGGCCCGTCACGGAAGACGCCCACCCTGGGCCACTGGCTGGCCGGGCTCTGCCTGTTCATGACCGCGTGGCTGCACGGCGTCGCGGTGCAAGCGGCGGATATTCTGTTGACCGGCGCCGAGGAAAGCCCCGGCGTGCAGGCCTTCGTGCAAGCGCTGAGTGAACTGCGCCCGACCGACAACGTGCGGTTCCAGCCGCTGGCGAGTTTGCCGGCACCGGGCAAATTACCGGCCAGTCTGCGCTTGATCCTGCTCGATCTGCCCAGCCTCGACTGGCGTCTGCAAGACTCACAAGGCCCGTCGACGCTGGTGTTGCGCATCAGCCGCTTGCAGGCGCGCCAGCGTTTCGCCGATGCCCAACCGGCGCGCCTGAGCCTGCTCTGGAGCGACCCGCCGCTGAGCCGGCAACTGCAACTCATCCGGCGGATTCTGCCGCAGGCCCGGCGGGTCGGTGTGCTGTTCGATGAACACGGCGAGTTTCTTCTCGACGAACTGCGCGCGGCTGCACGGCCGTTGAATCTGGAGATTGTCAGCCAGCGCTGGGACAACATTCATGACAGCCGTCCGCTGCAAGCGCTGCTGAAACGCAGCGACGTGCTGCTCGGCCTCGACGACCCCGATCTGTACAACTCGCAAACGGCGAAAAACCTCTTGCTCAGCAGCTACTCGCGTCAGGTTGCGCTGATCGGCCCCAACATTGCATTCGTTCGCGCTGGCAGCCTCGCCAGTACCTACAGCGACCAGAGCGACTGGCTGGCGATTCTCGACCATTTGCTCGATCAGCCCACCAGCGCATGGCCGCGAACGCTTTACCCCGCTCGTTTCAAAGTCTCAAGTAATGCGCAGGTGGCTCGTTCCTTAGGCATCGAACCGCTGAATGAAGCATCTGTCGCCAGTGCCTTGGCCGAAGGAGAGCGCCGCCCATGAGTTTTCGTCGCCGTTGGGACATCAACACCCGCACGCAGCTGATCAGCCTCGGGCCGGCGCTGTTGCTGACGTTACTGTTGATCAGCTTCTTTACCTTCGTGCGCATCCAGGACTTGCGTCAGGAGCTGAACCACACCGGCCAGTTGATCGCCAACCAACTCGCCCCGGCCACCGAATACGGGGTGATCTCCGGCAACAACGAAGTGCTGGAAAGCCTGCTCAAGGCGACACTGGCCACGCCCAACGTGCGCTTTCTCGAAGTGCAGGACAGCGCCAACCGGATTCTGGTGTATGTCGAACAACCGGCCGACAGCCACAGTCGCCCGCATCAGGTCGAAGTGTTCCAGGCCCCGGTGCGTCTGCAACGGATCGCCTTGCACAACGATTTTTTCCAGGACGGCAAAGTCAGCAACAGCGCCGCCGGCGAGGATTATCTCGGGCGAGTGATCGTCGGGCTGTCCAATGACGCTTTCAGTCAGCGCCAGCAGGAGATCCTGTTCAAGGCCGGGATTCTCGCGCTGTTCGCCCTGCTCTTCACCTTCGTCGTCGCCCGTCGTTTGGCCGGCAGTCTGTCGCAGCCGATCCGCGACATCGGCGATGCGGTCAAGGCGATTCAGGAAGGCGATTACAAAACCCCGTTGCCGATTGTCGATGACACTGAATTGGGTGCGCTGTCGCAGCACATCAATAACCTTGCTCAGGCGCTGGAACAGGCCAGCCGCGAGCAGCAGCAGGCGATGGCGCAGCTGATCCAGACCCGCGAAGAAGCGGAAAAGGCCAACAACGCCAAATCGGATTTTCTGGCGATGATGAGCCATGAACTGCGCACCCCCATGAACGGTGTGCTGGGCATGTTGCAGTTGCTCGAAACCACCGAGATGACCGAGGAGCAAGTCGAATACGCCGCACTCGCTTCGGAGTCGACCGAGCATTTGCTCAAGGTCATCAATGACATTCTCGACTTCTCGCGGATCGAACGTTCGGAGCTGGAGCTTGAGCACATCCCGTTCAACCTCGCCGAGCTGATCGGCGCCTGCGCGCAGTCGTTCCAGCACAGCGCGGTGCAGCGAGGCCTGGCGCTGAATCTGCGCATTCCCGACGATATGCGCGGCTTGCAGGTGCAGGGCGATCCGACGCGGATCCGGCAGATTCTGGTCAATCTGGTTGGCAATGCCTTGAAGTTCACCGAGCAGGGCCGGGTCAGCATCGAGGCGCAATGGCAATCGCTGGATCATGAACTGCTGTGGTTCACCTGCTCGGTGCGCGACAGCGGCATCGGCATTTCTTCGGAAAGTCTGGAGCTGATGTTCAATGCCTTCCAGCAGGCCGACAGTTCGATCTCCCGTCGCTACGGTGGCACCGGTCTTGGTCTGCCGATCGCACGGACTTTGGCCGAACGCATGGGCGGCACCTTGCGCGCACAGAGTGAGGAAGGACGCGGTTCGGTATTCACTCTGGAAATTCCATTGGCGCTGTATAAGCAGGCAATGCCAGCGCTGGCCGCGCCGCGCACCCTGAACGGCAGTGGTCAGGGCGAAGGACGCCATGTGTTGCTGGTCGAAGACAACCCGGTCAACCAGACCGTGATCGAAGCGATGCTGCGCAGCCTCGGCTTTGCGGTCAGCGTGGCGACCGATGGCGCGCAAGCGGTGCGCAGTGCCGAGGGTGGCGAATTCGAAGTGATTCTGATGGATTGCCGGCTGCCGATCATCGACGGCTACGAGGCCACGCGGCAGATCCGCGACCTGCCCGGACGCCGCGATGTGCCGATCATCGCGCTGACCGCCAACGCCTTGCAGGGCGATCGCGAAACCTGTCTGGCAGCGGGGATGAACGATTACCTGGCCAAGCCGTTCAAACGCAATGACCTGCAGCAGATTTTGCAGCGCTGGGTGTCGTAGTGTGGGCCTTTCGACCATCTGCGACTGGCGTGAAAAGCGAAAGTGCGGCAGTCTTAGGCACCCGAACGAGCCCCAAAAGGGGCTTGATTAAAAATTTCAGTGCACAAGTGTACATTCATGTCCTTGGTGCTGTGACTTTCACCACAACGCAATAGTCTATGAGTAGGCTGCCGGTTCGAGGCATGAACGCCTTGAACGGTCGGGAAGATCTGCCCCACCTGCCGCATGGGATTATTGAGGAGCTCGCATGACCAAACAAAACGCCTTTACTCGGGAAGACCTGCTGCGCTGCAGTCGCGGTGAGCTGTTCGGCCCAGGTAACGCGCAACTGCCCGCCCCGAACATGCTGATGGTGGATCGCATCACCCATATCAGCGAAGAAGGCGGCAAGTACGGCAAAGGTGAATTGGTCGCCGAGCTGGATATCAACCCTGACCTGTGGTTCTTCGCCTGCCATTTCGAAGGCGATCCGGTGATGCCGGGCTGCCTGGGTCTGGATGCCATGTGGCAACTGGTCGGTTTCTTCCTGGGCTGGCAAGGCCTGCCGGGCCGCGGCCGTGCGCTGGGTTCGGGCGAGGTGAAATTCTTCGGTCAGGTGCTGCCGACCGCGAAGAAAGTCACTTACAACATTCATATCAAACGCGTCCTCAAGGGCAAGCTGAACATGGCCATCGCCGATGGTTCGGTCAGTGTCGACGGACGCGAAATCTACACCGCCGAAGGCCTGCGCGTCGGCGTGTTCACCTCCACTGACAACTTCTAAGGGTTATTCGCATGCGCCGCGTCGTTATCACTGGTCTGGGCATCGTTTCGTGCCTGGGCAATGACAAAGAGACCGTCTCCGCTAACCTGCGTGCAAGCCGCCCTGGCATCCGGTTCAACCCGGAATATGCTGAAATGGGTCTGCGTAGCCAGGTTTCCGGCTCCATCGACCTCAACCTTGAAGAGCTGATCGATCGCAAGATCTATCGCTTCGTCGGCCATGCAGCGGCTTACGCCTACCTGGCCATGAAAGACGCCATCACTGACTCCGGCCTGACCGAAGAGCAGGTGTCCAATCCGCGTACCGGCCTGATCGCTGGTTCCGGTGGTGCTTCCACGCTGAACCAGATGGAAGCGCTGGACATCCTGCGCGAGAAAGGCGTGAAGCGCGTCGGCCCGTACCGCGTCACGCGGACCATGAGCAGCACCGTTTCCGCTTGCCTGGCCACGCCGTTCAAGATCAAGGGCCTGAACTACTCCATCGCTTCTGCCTGCGCCACCAGTGCTCACTGCATCGGTACTGCCATGGAACAGATCCAGATGGGCAAGCAGGACATCGTCTTCGCCGGTGGCGGTGAAGAAGAGCACTGGAGCCAGTCGTTCCTGTTCGACGCGATGGGCGCTCTGTCCAGCAAGCGCAACGACACCCCGGAACAAGCTTCCCGCGCCTACGACAAGGACCGCGACGGTTTCGTCATTGCTGGCGGCGGCGGCATGGTTGTCGTCGAAGAGCTGGAACACGCTCTGGCCCGTGGCGCGAAGATCTACGCCGAGATCGTTGGCTACGGCGCAACGTCCGATGGCTACGACATGGTCGCCCCGAGCGGCGAAGGCGCGATCCGCTGCATGCAGCAGGCGCTGTCCACCGTCGACACCCCGATCGACTACCTGAACACCCATGGCACTTCGACTCCGGTCGGCGACGTTGCGGAAATGAAAGGTGTGCGTGAAGTGTTCGGCGACAAGGCTCCAGCGATCAGCTCGACCAAGAGCCTGTCCGGTCACTCCCTGGGCGCCGCCGGCGTGCACGAAGCGATCTACTGCATGCTGATGATGGAAGGCAACTTCATCGCCGGCTCCGCCAACATCGACGAGCTCGACCCGGAAGTGGCCGATCTGCCGGTGCTGACCAAGACCCGCGAGAACGCCACCATCAACACCGTGATGAGCAACAGCTTCGGCTTCGGCGGCACCAACGCCACGCTGGTACTGAAGCGCTGGGAAGGCAAGTAATTCCCCACTGCTGAGCCACACCTGAAAACGCCCCGACTGGTTCGGGGCGTTTTTTTTCGTCTGCAGAAAATAGCAGGTTCACCGCAAAACCCTGAGGGAGCGAGCCTGCTCGCGAAGGCGATACTCCAGTCACCCTATCGTCGTCTGACTCACCGAATTCGCGAGCAGGCTCGCTCCCACAGTGGGTTTCCGGGGGGCTCGGGAGATGAAACTTCTGTCATGAAACTTACCACCCTGCGACCGAATGTCGCGGTTTACGCGGCCTCCAGCACTGTTGCGAAATCCGCAACAACACCTTGCGCCAATTGGCGGTTTACTTAGCTGACTAACAAATCCTATAACAGAGTCCTGCACACGCCTTGGTGCAGTAACTTGAGATCTGGAGCTAGCAGATGACTGTAAAAGTAACTGAACGCGACGATTCACACATGTCCCACGAAGGCCTGGCCGCCGGCATCCGTATCTGGGATGTGCATCAACAAGACTTGCTGGTCGGTATGTTCCACAACGAGATCGATGCGCATAACTACAAGGCTGAACTGGAAGTGCAGGAGCAACAAAGAGAACTGAAGTCCGCCTGAAACAACACAGCATTTGAAAACGACAAACCCCGCCATGAGCGGGGTTCGTCGTTGTTACAGCCGTGGATTTACCACATCAGATCGTCAGGGATCTGGTACGCCGCGTACGGATCGTCCTCGGCGTTGACCTCTTCGGTCTGCACGTTGAGCTGGACGATGCGCTGCGGGTCGCGCTCCTGGATCTTCAGCGCTGCTTCACGGGGAATCACTTCATAACCGCCATTGTGGTGCACGATCGCCAGCGAACCGCTGCTGAGCTTGTTGCGCATCAGCGTGTTGACCGAGATGCGCTTGACCTTCTTGTCATCGACGAAGTTGTAGTAGTCCTCGGTGGTCAGCTTGGGCAGACGCGAGACTTCGATCAACTGCTTGACCTGCGCAGCGCGGGCCTTGGCCTCGGCCTTCTCCTGCTGCTGACGGTTCAGCTCCTGGTCGCGCTTGACCTTCTCGGCCATGGCTTCCTGGGCGGCGCGCTGCTGCGAATCGTCCAGCTCGGCCTGGCCTTTGTGGGCCAGGCGCTGTTGCTTCTGCTTGTCTTTGCTGACCTGCTTGGCCTGCTTTTGGTTGACCAGGCCTGCTTTGAGCAACTGGTCGCGAAGGGAAAGGCTCATCAATGCTTACTCACTTGGGCAACGGCTCAGCCGCAGCTGGGCTCATTCTTTTCCTGGCGTTTGGCTTCGCCCCACAGGGCGTCCAACTCTTCGAGGGTGCAATCTTCCATGGGACGGTGGGTGTCGCGCAATGCCTGTTCGATAAAACGGAAACGTCGTTCAAACTTGCCATTGGCGCCGCGCAGGGCGGTTTCCGGATCGACCTTCAAATGCCGGGCCAGATTGACCACGGAAAACAGCAGATCGCCGATCTCGTCGGCCACCGCCACCGGATCATTTTCCGACATGGCTTCGAGCACTTCATCGAGCTCTTCGCGCACCTTGTCGAGCACCGGCAAAGCATCCGGCCAGTCGAAACCGACCTGCGCGGCGCGTTTTTGCAGCTTGGCTGAGCGCGACAATGCCGGCAACGTGGCCGGCACGTCGTCGAGCAAGGACAACTGCTCGGGCGCCGAGGCTTTCTCGGCGCGCTCTTCGGCCTTGATCTCTTCCCAGCGCTGCTTGACCTGCTCTTCGCTCAATCGCGGCACGTCGAGCGGCGCGTACAGGTCGCCCGTCGGGAACACATGCGGATGACGACGGATCAGTTTGCGCGTGATGCTGTCGATCACCCCGGCGAATTCGAACCGCCCTTCTTCCTTGGCCAACTGGCTGTAATACACCACCTGAAACAACAGATCGCCCAACTCGCCCTGCAAATGGTCGAGATCGCCACGTTCGATGGCATCGGCCACTTCGTAGGCTTCTTCGAGGGTGTGCGGGACGATGGTCGCGTAGGTTTGCTTGATGTCCCACGGACAGCCGAACTGCGGATCGCGCAGACGGGACATCAGGTGGAGCAGGTCTTCGAGTGAATACATCATTTATCAGGCTCACCACAAAATCCTGTGGGAGCTGGCTTGCCAGCGATTGCATCACCTCGACTTTCCTGAGAGACCGAGTTGTCTGCATCGCTGGCAAGCCAGCTCCCACATGGGATCAGAGTCATCTTCACGGGGTACGGTTACGCCGGGTTTCGATGATGTTCGGCAATTGCGAAATCCGCCCCAGCAGCCGTCCCAGCGCATCCAGTCCGGGGATCTCGATGGTCAGCGACATCAGCGCAGTGTTGTCTTCCTTGTTCGAGCGGGTGTTGACCGCCAGCACGTTGATGCGCTCGTTGAGCAGCACCTGCGAGACGTCACGCAGCAGCCCGGAACGGTCGTAGGCGCGGATGATGATGTCCACCGGATAGGTGAGCACCGGCACCGGGCCCCAGCTGACCTGAATGATCCGCTCCGGCTCGCGCCCGCCCAGTTGCAGCACCGAGGCGCAGTCCTGACGGTGAATGCTCACGCCACGGCCCTGGGTGATGTAACCGACAATCGCATCGCCCGGCAGTGGCTGGCAGCAGCCGGCCATCTGCGTCATCAGGTTGCCGACGCCCTGGATCTGGATATCGCCGCGCTTGCCCGGTTTGTAACCGGTGGCCTTGCGCGGGATCAGCTCCAGCTGTTCGTTGCCGCGCTCCGGTTCGACCAGTTGCTGCGCAAGGTTGACCAGATGCGCCTGACGCAGGTCGCCGGCACCGAGGGCGGCGAACATGTCTTCGGCGGTTTTCATGTTGGCCTTTTCGGCCAGCTTGTCGAAATCCACCGCCGGCAGGCCGAGGCGATTGAGTTCGCGCTCGATCAGGGTTTTACCGGCCGCAACATTCTGATCGCGAGCCTGCAACTTGAACCAGTGAACGATCTTCGCCCGCGCCCGCGAGGTGGTGACGTAACCGAGGTTCGGGTTCAGCCAGTCGCGGCTCGGCGTGCCGTGCTTGCTGGTGATGATCTCGACCTGCTCGCCGGTCTGCAGGCTGTAGTTCAACGGCACGATGCGGCCGTTGATCTTCGCGCCCCGGCAGTTGTGGCCGATTTCGGTGTGCACCCGATAGGCGAAATCCAGCGGCGTCGCGCCTTTCGGCAAGTCGATGGCGTGCCCGTCGGGAGTGAAGATGTAAACCCGATCAGGCTCGATATCGACGCGCAACTGTTCGGCCAGACCGCCGATATCACCCAGCTCTTCATGCCATTCGAGGACCTGACGCAGCCAGGAAATCTTCTCTTCGTAATGGTTCGAGCCGGATTTGACGTCGGTGCCCTTGTAGCGCCAGTGCGCGCAGACGCCGAGTTCGGCTTCTTCGTGCATGGAGTGGGTGCGGATCTGCACCTCGAGGACCTTGCCTTCCGGGCCGATCACCGCCGTGTGCAGCGAGCGGTAGCCGTTCTCTTTCGGGTTGGCGATGTAGTCGTCGAATTCTTTCGGGATGTGCCGCCACAGGGTGTGGACGATGCCGAGCGCGGTGTAGCAGTCGCGCATTTCCGGCACCAGCACGCGCACCGCGCGAACGTCGTAGATCTGGCTGAATTCCAGACCCTTGCGCTGCATTTTGCGCCAGATCGAGTAGATGTGTTTGGCCCGGCCGCTGATGTCGGCGTCGACGCCGGTGGCCTGCAGTTCGTCCTTGAGCTGGGTCATCACGTCGCTGATGAAGCGCTCGCGGTCCAGCCGCCGCTCGTGGAGCAACTTGGCAATCTGCTTGTATTGATCGGGTTCGAGATAGCGGAAGGACAAGTCCTCCAGTTCCCATTTGATGTGCCCGATGCCGAGGCGATGGGCTAGTGGCGCATAGATGTCGAAGACTTCGCGAGCGACGCGGTTGCGCTTTTCATCGTCGGCGGTTTTCACCGCACGGATGGCGCAGGTGCGTTCGGCCAGTTTGATCAGCGCAACGCGCACGTCATCGACCATGGCCACGAGCATTTTGCGCAGGTTCTCGACCTGCCCTTGCGTGCCCATGACCATCGATTGCCGTGGGCTGAGACTGGCGCTGATGGCCGCCATGCGCTGCACGCCGTCGATCAGCTTGGCCACTACCGGACCGAAGCGCTGGCCGATGGCCGCCAGCTCTATCTGGCCTTCACGCACGCCGCGATACAAAACGGCGGCGACCAGTGAATCCTGATCGAGCTTGAGGTCGGCGAGGATCTCGGCGATCTCAAGGCCCGTGCTGAAACTGCCGGAGCCTTCGGCCCACAGGTTCTTTTTCGCATTGGACTGCTGTTCGGCCTCGCGAGCGAACTCGCAGGCTTCTTTCAAGGCCTCGCGATCCAGTGCCAGATCGACACTGACCGCGTGATCGAGCCAGGCCTCGAGATTGATACTGCCGTCGGTGTTGATCGGCTGGTGTGCTCTCACCTGTACCATGCTGCTTTACCTTCCCTACGACGCAGATTCAATGCGTCAAATCGCTGATCCTCAGTGTCCGTTCGCGCTCGCGGGGCTCAGGCGAGCGCTGCGCGGACAGATCAGACGGATTCAGACGAGCCGTCCTGGCTCGCTTCAAATAACGCCATGGCCTCGACATGTGCCGTCTGAGGAAACATATCGAGAATCCCGGCACGTTTTAACCGGTAGCCCTGCTTGATCAATTCCTGCGTGTCGCGCGCCAGCGTGGCCGGGTTGCACGACACATATACCAACCGCTTGGCACCCAGGGTCGCGAGCTTGCGCACCACCTCGAAAGCACCGTCACGCGGTGGGTCCAAGAGTACCGCAGAAAAGCCGTTTCCGATCCACTGGGCATCGCTCAAAGGCTGGGATAAATCGGCTTGAAAAAACTTTGTGTTATGCAAATTGTTACTGACGGCGTTGGCAGCGGCCCGCTCGACCATGGTCTGCACGCCCTCCACAGCCACCACTTCACGGACGCTTTTGGCCAGCGGTAGCGCAAAATTTCCCAACCCGCAAAACAGGTCGAGCACGCGTTCTTCAGCCGTCGGTTTCAGCCAGTCCAGCGCCTGGGCGATCATCGCTTCGTTGACCCCGGCGTTGACCTGAACGAAGTCACCCGGCCGATAAGCCAGCTCGAGATTCCACTGTTCCAGGCGATAACCGAGGCTCTGACCGGCCTCGACCGGTTGCGGTTCACCTTCGCCATGCAGCCACAACTGCGCCTCGTGGAACTGGCAGAAATCCTTGAGGATGCTCAGATCCGCTTCGGACAACGGCGCCATGTGCCGCAGCAATACCGCCAGTGATGAGCCGCTGAACAGCTCGACATGGCCCAGCGCCTGCGGTTTGCTCAAGCGCCGCAGCATCTCCGGCAAGCGGGTCATGATCGGCTGCAAGGGCTGTACCAGCACCGGGCATTCGCTGATCGCGACGATGTCCTGACTGCCGGCGGCGCGGAAACCCACTTCGAGCTTCTTCGCTTTCATGTCCCAGCGCACGGCGATCCGCGCGCGCCGACGGTAACCGAATTCCGGGCCGGTCAGCGGCGCCGCCCATTCTTCAGGTTCGACACCGGCCACCCGCGACAATTGCTCGGCGAGCATGCGCTGTTTCAGGGCGAGTTGTTCAGCTTGGGGCAAGTGCTGAACGCTGCAACCGCCACAGCGGCCGAAGTGTGGGCATGCTGCCGGGCGCCGCAACTCGCTGGCCTTGAACACGCGCTCGGTGCGCGCCTCGACCACTTTGCCGTGGGCGCCGAGCACCCGCGCTTCGACCTCTTCACCGGCAAGGGCGCCGAGGACGAACCAGGTTTTGCCTTCGAAAAACGCGATACCGCGACCGTCATTGGCCAGGCGCTCGATGTTCAAGCGCTGCTTTTTGCCGGTCGGGATCTGTGGCGCCTTGCTGCCGCCGGTGGGCTGGAAGCGCAGGCCTCTCTCGTGTTTGGCCATCAGTTCGGCGCGTCGAAAATGCCGGTCGACAGGTAACGGTCGCCACGGTCGCAGATGATCGCGACGATCACCGCGTTTTCAACTTCTTTGGACAAGCGCAGCATCGCTGCCACCGCACCGCCGGAGGACACGCCGCAGAAGATGCCTTCTTCGCGGGCCAGGCGCCGGGTAACGTCTTCGGCTTCGCTTTGCGCCATGTCGACGATGCGGTCGACGCGGTCAGCCTGATAGATCTTCGGCAGGTATTCCTGCGGCCAGCGGCGGATGCCGGGAATGGCCGAGCCTTCCATCGGTTGCAGGCCGACGATCTGTACGCTGTCGCTCTGTTCTTTGAGGTAGCGCGACACGCCCATGATGGTGCCGGTGGTGCCCATCGAACTGACGAAATGGGTGATGCTGCCCTGGGTCTGACGCCAGATTTCCGGGCCGGTGGTGGTGTAGTGCGCTTCCGGGTTGTCGCCATTGGCGAACTGGTCGAGCACCTTGCCACGGCCTTCGGCTTCCATACGCTGGGCCAGATCGCGGGCGCCTTCCATGCCCTCTTCCTGAGTCACCAGGATCAGCTCGGCACCGTAAGCGGTCATCGCTGCCTTGCGCTCGGCACTGGAGTTGTCCGGCATGATCAGGATCATCTTGTAACCCTTGATCGCAGCGGCCATCGCCAGCGCGATGCCGGTGTTGCCGGAGGTCGCCTCGATCAGCGTATCGCCGGGATTGATCTGCCCGCGCAACTCGGCGCGAGTGATCATCGACAACGCCGGGCGGTCCTTGACCGAACCCGCCGGGTTGTTCCCTTCGAGCTTGAGCAAAAGGGTGTTGCTGGTGGCGCCGGGCAGGCGCTGCAAACGCACCAGCGGCGTGTTGCCGACGCAATCGGCGATGGTTGGGTACTGCAAGGTCATGGCGTATTCGCAATCCAGACGTGCGGGGGCGCCTATCATACCGGCAAACCCGCGCAGGCCATATCACGCAAAGTGCGGTGCTTATGGTTTATGGGAATAAGCAAATAAAAGTCGCGCCAGTGGTGCGACTTTTACTTGAGCAACACTCAGTTCTCGTGGTGATGCTTGGAATTCGCGAGCAGGCTCGCTCCCACAGGATTTAGTGTCAGCAGTGATGACACTATTAACGGTAGATCACACAGCCTGCGGCGAACCGCGCTCCATTGTGGGAGCGAGCCTGCTCGCGAAGGCGTCCGCATGGGCGACGCCGTCATCCGCCAACAAGCGCAAATTCAACCGCAGCCCCGCCCCGGTGTTTTCCGCCCAGAGCAACCCGCCCTGCCGTTGCACCGCGTTGCGCGCAATGCTCAAGCCCAGGCCAAAGCCACCATCCCCGGGTCTCGATCCGTCCAATCGAATGAACGGCGAAAAGATCCGCTGCAGATCTTCGTCAGCCACGCCGCCGCCCTGATCCTCCAGCCACAAATGCCAATACTCGCCATCGCGCCGTGCATCGAGACGCACAATCCCGCCCTCGGGCGAGTGACGAATGGCGTTGCGCAGGATGTTTTCCAGCGCTTGCGCCAGGGTATTGAGGTTGCCGCGCACCCAGCACGATGCCTCGACCGAGCATTGCAGTTGCAGACTCGGCCAGCCGCTTTCATAGCAGGCGTTGTCGGTGAGCATTTCCCACAGCGCCTGAATCTGGATCGCTTCATCCGGCAACGGCGAGCGGTCGGTGTCGAGCCAGGCCAGTTGCAGGGTGTCTTCGACCAAACGTTGCATGCCGTCGACCTCGCGGCCGATGCGCTCGCGCAATTGCGCCAGGCCCTGTTCGCTTTCACTGGCCACGCGCAGGCGGCTCAGCGGCGTGCGCAGTTCGTGGGACAAGTCACGCAATAACTGCTGCTGCAAGGCGATCGTGCTTTGCAGGCGCTCGGACATGGAATCGAAGGCCCGCGCCAGCTCACCGAGTTCATCCGGGCGCTGGGTGATGCCGCTCGACAGGCGCACATTCAACTGGTCGGCGCGCCAGGCGTTGGCCTGTTCGCGCAGGTTGTTCAGCGGCACCACCAACAGGCGGTACAAGCCGACGCAGAGCAACAGAGTGAACAACCCGGGAATCACGCCGTTGGTGATCACCCGCCAGAACACACGGTACTTGCCCGGAACAAAGCGCTCGGGCAACTCGATGACCAGAATGCCGGCGGCCGGATCCTGCGGGAACGGTACCCGCAGCCAAGGTCGGCCCTTCTTGTGGATCGGCCAGTCGAGGCCGCGCAAAAAGGTCAGGTGCTGCACCTCCGCGGCGTTCAACGGCTGGCTGCTCAGCGACTGCAAATCGGCGCCGATCACGCCGACCCAACTGGCCTCGCGCAATTCCATGCTCTGCAGCCAGTCATCGACGCCATTGCGCCCGCCGCGCTGCCACGCCTGTTCGGCTTGCGCGGCATAACGGCTGAGGGTGCTGCGCGCGTCACTGGAGAGAAACTGATTGCGCTCCTCCATATAACGGCCCCACGACCAGCTCAACCAGATCATCAGCAGACAGAACGCCACCAGCAGGCACGCCAGTTTCCAGAACAGCGAATGCCGCCCCGGCAGCTCAGACAGTTTCATCAGCGCCACTCAAGACATAGCCCTTGCCCCACACCGTGCGCACTTCGCGCTCGGTGTAACCGATGGCTTTGAGTTTGCGGCGGATCTGGCTGATGTGCATGTCGAGGCTGCGGTCGTGCGCCGCAAAGCCGCGTTGCAGGACGTGCTGATAAAGGAAGGCCTTGCTCAGCACTTCCTCGTTGTTGCGGTGCAGGGTTTCCAGCAGACGGAATTCGCTACGGGTCAACCCGGCCGCTTGCTCGCGGAAAAACACGTCGCACTGTTCGTCATCGAAACGCAGGGCGCCGCTGACCACCGCAGCGGTAACCGCAGGCGGGCGCCGATCCAGCGCCACGCGGCGCAGGATCGCTTCGATGCGCACATGCAACTCGGCCATGCTGAACGGCTTGGGCAGATAGTCATCTGCACCGAGGCGAAAACCGCTGATGCGATCGGCCTCGGCACCCAGCGCCGACATCAGCAGCACCGGCGTCGAATGGCTCTGCCGTAATTGCGTCAACAACTGCAGACCATCGAGCCCCGGCAGCAGAATATCCATCAGCACCACGTCGAAAGGCTGACGCTGGGCGATGTTCAGACCTTCCTGGCCGTTCTGGCACCAGGTCACCTGAAAACCGCTGCGGCCCAGATGCTCGTGCACATACGCGCCGAGGACCGGATCGTCTTCAATGGAAAGGATGCGTGGCTGGCCAACAGAAACAGGAGTCATGAGTATCTGCAAGTAATTCTCAGTTGGCGGATTATTCAAGATTGTCCGACAGCGGGCAACACAAGCTTGGCCTGTCGGACGAACGAGTGCGTGGGCGGCGCTGCATTTTCCGCAAGATTGCCCGCCTGCAAATCGCTACACTGCGCCCATGTCGCGTGCCGGATGCACGCATGTGTCAACAGATCAGCGGGATGCGGGAGATAGGCGTGCTCAAGAAACTGGGAATCAAAGGTCGCGTGCTGTTGCTGACCTTGTTGCCGACCAGCCTGATGGCGCTGGTGCTGGGTGGCTATTTCACCTGGACGCAGCAGACCGACCTGCACAGCCAATTGATGCAGCGCGGCGAAATGATCGCCGAGCAACTGGCGCCGCTGGTGGCGCCAGCGATGGGCCACGGCGACGCCGATCTGCTTGAACGCATCGCCACCCAGTCCCTTGAACAACCCGACGTGCGCGCGGTGACCTTCCTCGCGGCGGACCGCTCGCCACTGGCCCACGCCGGCCCGACCATGCTCAATCAAGCGCCAAGCGGCGACAGCGCCCTGCTGCAACGACGCAGCGGCAATGACGCGACGCGCTACCTGATGCCGGTGTTCGGCAAGCACCGCAACCTCGCCGGCGAAATCATTCCCGAAGAATCCGAACGCCTGCTCGGCTGGGTCGAGCTGGAGCTGTCGCACAACGGCATGTTGCTGCGCGGCTATCGCAGCCTGTTCGCTAGCCTGCTGCTGATCGCCGCCGGACTTGCCGGCGCCGCCCTCCTCGCATTGCGCATGGGCCGCACCATCAATCGTCCGCTGAGCCAGATCAAACAAGCAGTTGCGCAGCTCAAGGACGGTCATCTGGAAACCCGCTTGCCGCCCCTCGGCAGCCAGGAACTGGATGAACTGGCCTCGGGTATCAACCGCATGGCCGGCACCCTGCAGAACGCTCGTGAAGAATTGCAGCACAGCGTCGATCAGGCCACCGAGGACGTGCGGCAGAATCTGGAAACCATCGAGATACAGAACATCGAGCTGGACCTGGCGCGCAAAGAAGCGCTGGAAGCCAGCCGGATCAAATCCGAATTCCTCGCCAACATGAGCCACGAGATCCGCACGCCGCTCAACGGCATTCTCGGCTTCACTCACCTGTTGCAAAAAAGCGAACTGACCCCGCGCCAGCTCGACTATCTGGGCACCATCGAAAAGTCTGCCGACAGCCTGTTGGGAATCATCAACGAGATTCTCGATTTCTCGAAAATCGAGGCCGGCAAACTGGTACTCGATCACATTCCGTTCAACCTGCGCGACCTGTTGCAGGACACCCTGACCATCCTCGCTCCGGCCGCGCACGCCAAGCAGCTTGAGCTGGTCAGCCTGGTCTATCGCGATACGCCGCTGTCGCTGGTCGGCGATCCGCTGCGCCTGAAGCAGATCCTCACCAATCTGGTCAGCAACGCGATCAAGTTCACCCGCGAAGGCACCATCGTCGCCCGGGCGATGCTCGAAGACGAACACGAAGACAGCGTGCAACTGCGCATCAGCATTCAGGACACCGGCATCGGTCTGTCGAGTCAGGATGTGCGCGCGCTGTTCCAGGCTTTCAGTCAGGCCGACAATTCGCTGTCGCGCCAACCCGGCGGCACCGGCCTGGGGCTGGTGATTTCCAAGCGCCTGATCGAACAGATGGGCGGCGAGATCGGCGTCGACAGCACGCCGGGCGAAGGTTCGGAATTCTGGATCAGCCTGAGCCTGCCCAAAACCCGCGACGATGCCGAAGACCTGCCCGCCGCGCCGCTGCTCGGGCGCCGTGTGGCGGTGCTGGAAAACCACGAACTGGCGCGTCAGGCCTTGCAACATCAGCTGGAAGACTGCGGACTGCAAGTTACGCCGTTCAATACTCTGGAGAGCCTGAGCAATGGCGTCACCGGCGCGCATCAGACCGATCAGGCGATCGATCTGGCAGTGATCGGCATCACCAGCAACGACATGCTCCCGGAACGCTTGAACCAGCACATCTGGGACCTCGAACACCTGGGCTGCAAAGTGCTGGTGCTGTGCCCGACCACCGAACAGACGCTGTTTCACCTGTCGGTACCCAACCCGCACAGCCAGCTGCAGGCCAAACCGGCGTGTACGCGCAAATTGCGCCGGGCGCTGTCCGATCTGGTCAATCCGCGCCAGACCCGCAGCGAACCGGGCGAGCCGCTGTCCAGCCGTGCGCCGCGCGTGCTGTGTGTCGACGACAACCCGGCGAATCTGCTGCTGGTGCAGACCCTGCTCGAAGACATGGGCGCCCGCGTGCTCGCGGTGGAAAGCGGTTACGCAGCAGTCAAAGCCGTGCAGAGCGAATCTTTCGATCTGGTGCTGATGGACGTGCAGATGCCGGGCATGGACGGTCGCCAGACCACTGAAACCATTCGCCAGTGGGAAAGCGAGCGGCATTGCACGCCGCTGCCGATCGTCGCCCTCACGGCCCACGCCATGGCCAATGAAAAACGCGCGCTGCTGCAAAGCGGCATGGACGACTACCTGACCAAACCGATCAGCGAGCGGCAACTGGCGCAGGTGGTGTTGAAGTGGACCGGACTGGCCCTGCGCAATCAGGCCCCGGAGCGCAGCGGCGACAGCGCGGCGAATCAGCAGGAACTGCCGGTGCTCGATCACGAAGAAGGCTTGCGTCTGGCGGCCGGTAAGGCGGATCTGGCGGCGGACATGCTCGCCATGCTGCTGGCCTCGCTGGAAGCCGACCGCGAAGCGATACGCGCAGCGCGTGACAGCCACGACCAGAATGCCCTGCTCGAACGCGTGCACCGCTTGCACGGCGCGACCCGTTATTGCGGCGTGCCGCAACTGCGCGCCGCCTGCCAGCGCAGCGAAACCCTGCTCAAGCAGGACGATCCGAAAGCCGCCGCCGCACTGGATGAACTGGAGCGCTCGATCAATCGACTCGCGGCGCAGGCGCGCATCAGCGCCTGATCCACGGCAAGGCACGGCGCGCGCAAAGCGCTACAGTTGTCGCGGGCCGTTACGGCCCGCGTCGATGTTCCAGGAGGATTCATGCGCACGATCATTTTCAGCAGCCAGACCTACGACCACGACAGCTTCCTCGCCGCCGACTGCCCGCCCGGGCTTGAACTGCATTTTCAAGCGGCGCGGTTAAGTCTCGATACGGCGGCGCTGGCCGAGCAGCACGAAGTGGTCTGCGCGTTCATCAATGACGACCTCAGCGCCCCTGTGCTCGAACGCCTCGCTGCCGGCGGCACGCGGCTGATTGCCCTGCGTTCGGCGGGTTATAACCATGTCGACCTGCCGGCGGCGAAACGCCTTGGCCTGGCCGTCGTGCGCGTGCCGGCCTACTCGCCGCACGCCGTGGCCGAACATGCGGTGGCGCTGATCCTCGCTCTCAATCGTCGTTTGCATCGCGCCTACAACCGCACCCGCGAAGGCGATTTCAGCCTGCATGGCCTGACCGGTTTCGATCTGGTCGGCAAGACCGTCGGCATCGTCGGCACCGGACAGATCGGCGCAACGTTCGCGAAAATCATGCACGGCTTCGGCTGTGAACTGCTCGCTTACGATCCGTATCCCAATCCCGAGGTGCTGGCCTTGGGCGCACGTTATCTGAGCCTGCCGGAGTTGCTCGCGCAATCACGGATCATCAGCCTGCATTGCCCGCTCAACGAACAGAGCAAGCACCTGATCAATCGCGACTCACTGGCGCACATGCAGGCCGGGGCGATGCTGATCAACACCGGGCGCGGCGGGCTGGTCGACACGCCAGCGCTGATCGACGCGCTGAAGGACGGCCAACTCGGTTATCTGGGGCTGGATGTTTACGAGGAAGAGGCGCAGCTGTTTTTCGAGGATCGCTCCGACCTGCCGTTGCAGGACGATGTGCTGGCGCGTCTGCTGACGTTTCCCAACGTGATCATCACCGCGCATCAGGCGTTTCTGACCCGCGAGGCGCTGGGCGCGATTGCCGCGACCACCCTGCACAACATCGCGACCTGGGCGGCAGGTGCGCCGCAGAACCAGGTCGAGGGTTGAACGGTTTTACTTGGACAGCGAAGACGCCAGGATCAGCAAGCCCAGCCAGCCGAAACCGAGCAGGCGCTGCTTGCTCGAATGGCCGTTGCGCAGCAGGAACCAGACAAAAAACGCCGGTAGCAGAAACACCATGATTTTCAGCCAGCCCTCCACCGGGCGGCTGCCATCGGCGTTGAGCGGTTGTTGTTCCTGGCGTGCTTGTTCCGCAGCCTGCTGACGACGGCGACGTCCCGCCGCTGCCGGCATCACTTTGGGTAAAGGCTCGGGCACTGGCGGCGCAACCGCCTCGGGCACTGCGTTGTTGCGTGGCAGGCTGCCGAAGGAAATCGTCGCGGCTTGCACCGGTGCCGCCGTCGATTGCGCCTGCATGGCGGCATGTTCGGCCATCGGCGCGCCGCAGTGAATGCACACCAGCGCTTCGGAACTGATGCTCCGCTTGCATTCATAACATTCGATCAGCGCCATGTTCCGTTCCTTCAGATTCGGGGGCCGGCAGTTTGCCATGACTGTCGGCGCATTTGAACCGGATCGAAGGTCGCACGCGCGCATCATTCTGCAATCGAGCCCGTGCTAGCATGTCGCGCATATTTGGAGGACCCATGGTCGAACACGATTTCCGCTACACCCTGATGAACCCGCAACACACCCTCACCGAATGCCGCGCCCTGGTTCCGGGCCGCTATCAGGTGACCGGCAACGGTGGCTCGATCCGCATCGGCGATGCCCTGTTGGTCACGCTCAAAGGCAGCAAGGATTTGTCCATGCGCCTGACCGTCGACACGGTGCGCCACCTTATCAATCCGCCAGGCCAATGGACCGCGATGACCACAGGCCCGGTGTTCGGCGAACTGGCCATTCACACCTGGCAGGTCAACTGCGACAGCTGCGCGAAAGAGCTGAGCTTCGAATTCGCCGTGGATGCCAAACTCGGCAAGACCGCCGAGAAACCTGCCGCCACCGCACGCATCGCCGAGCTGGGCTGGAAAGCCGTCGGCGACAAGCACCTGTGCCCGAAATGCCAGGAGCCTGCGTGATGAAACGCCTCGCCCTGACCGCACTGATCGGTGTCGGCCTGGTCGGTTGCGCCGCAGAGCCGGTGCAACTGCAGCACAACCGCAGCTACATTCTGGAATGGATCGGCGAGCGGCCACTGATGGATTACAGCCATCTGACCGTGACCCTCGGCGATGACGGCCGCGCCTACGGCAACGGCGGCTGCAACCATTGGTTCGCGCCGTACACGCAGGACGGCGACAAGCTGAGCTTCGGCAAGATCGGCAAGACCCGCAAGCTCTGCGCCCCGGCGTTGATGGAGCAGGAACAACGCTTTTTGCAGGCGCTGGAAAAAGTCGAGCGCTGGGACATTTCGCCCATCGAGCAGGTGCGCTTCTGGCCGGCTCAAGGCAAACCGTTGCGCTGGTGGCTGGAAGAGGGCTGAGCCCTTCTATGCCCGCAGGGGGTTACCTGTGGTGAGGGGATTCATCCCCGTTGGGTCGCGAAGCGGCCCCCTGCGCAGTTCCAGGCGAACTGCAAATTCAGGGCTGCTACGCAGCCCAACGGGGATGAATCCCCTCGCCACAGGTTACTTGTCCCGCAACGCCTCCAGCTTCGCCATCACCCCCGCCGCCGTCTGCTCACCCAGCAACTGCTCACGCACCTTGCCCTTGTCATCGATGATGAAGGTCACCGGCAGCGCCTCACTGCGCGGCAGGTCGAACAGCTCGGCCGGATCCTGCGCGAGCACGGTGAACTTGATGCCGAGTTTTTCGCTCGCCTCTTTCAGCTCCGCGCCCTGAACGTTGTCGAAGTTGACCCCGAACACCCCGACATTCTTGCTCTTGAGCTCATCAGCCAAATGATTCAGCTCGGGAATTTCCGTGCGGCACGGGCCACACCATTCGGCCCAGTAGTTAAGCACCACCCATTGTTTGTCCAGACGTTCGGACGCAACCTTCTGGCCGTTCTGGTCGATGCCGTAATCATTGCCGCAGCCCCCCAGCATCAACGCCCCGATTATCGTCAATGCCGCTGCCAATCGCCGTGTCATGTCGTGTTCCTTGTGAAAATTCGAAAGCGCCTGCGACCCATCGCCTCTGACGGTTCTGGATTGCGCGCCGCACAGTTAGAATAGCCGCCACTTTACGCCAGAAGCGACCCGCCATGACCGATCTGACGCTTTATCACAATCCGCGCTGCTCGAAATCCCGCGGCGCGCTGGAACTGCTTGAAGCCCGCGGCTTGCATCCGACTGTCGTGCGCTACCTGGAAACGCCGCTCAGCGCCGCGCAGATCAAGGCCCTGCTCGGCAAGCTCGGGATCAGCGCGCGGCAGCTGCTGCGCAGCGGTGAAGAGGAATACAAAACCCTGAACCTGGCCGACGCCAGCCTCAGCGAGCAGCAATTGATCGATGCCATCGCCGCGCACCCGAAACTCATGGAGCGGCCGATTCTGGAAGTCGGCGACAAGGCCGTCATCGGTCGCCCACCGGAAAACGTGCTGGAGTTGTTGCCATGAGCACGCCGTACATTCTGGTTCTCTATTACAGCCGCAACGGTTCGACCAACGAGATGGCCCGGCAGATCGCCCGTGGCATCGAGCAGGCCGGAATGGAAGCGCGTCTGCGCACGGTGCCGGCGATTTCCACCGAATGCGAAGCGGTGGCGGCGGAGATTCCCGCTGAAGGCGCGCTTTATGCCAGCCTCGATGATCTGAAGAACTGCGCCGGCCTCGCCTTGGGCAGTCCGACGCGTTTCGGCAACATGGCCGCGCCGCTCAAGTACTTCCTCGACGGCACCAGCAACCTCTGGCTGACCGGCGCGCTGGTCGGCAAACCGGCCGGCGTGTTCACCTCCACCGCCAGCCTGCACGGCGGTCAGGAAACCACGCTGCTTTCGATGATGTTGCCGCTGTTGCATCACGGCATGTTGATCACCGGTCTGCCCTACAGTGAATCGGCCCTGCTCGAAACCGAGGGTGGCGGCACGCCGTATGGCGCCAGCCATCACGCCGGTGCCGACGGCAAGAACGGTCTCGATCAGCACGAAGTGGCGCTGTGTCGCGCACTCGGTCTGCGCCTGGCGAAAACCGCGCAGAAACTGGTGGGCTGATGGCGAAGAAGCCGAAAGTCCTGCCCTCGATAGAGTGGCTTGAGCCACGGGTCAAGGCGATGCGCGTGCTCAGCCTGCTGAGCTTTTTCGCCCTCGCCGGTTTGCTCGCTGTTTATTACCTGGTGTTCGCCGACCTGCATGGCGCGCGGCCTTGGGTGATTCTGCTGGTCGAGCTGATCCCGTGGCTGGTGCTCGCCCCGGCGATGATCATGGGCAGCGCCCGTGGCCATTCGTGGATGTGTTTTGTGGTGAACCTGTATTTCATCAAAGGCGCCCTGGCGGCGTACGACCCCAACCGGCAGCTGTTCGGCCTGCTGGAAATGGCCGCGAGCCTGGCGGTGTTCTGCTCGGCGCTGTTGTATGTGCGCTGGCGTTATCAGTTGAATCGCAAATTGGCGGGTGAAGGCGAGATCAGCGTCGCCTGAACAACCGCTTTCGCGAGCAGGCTCGCTCCCACATTTGGCATGCACTGTGGGAGCGAGCCTGCTCGCGAATGCAGCGCAGCGGTTTTAATGGTTGACGGTGTAGGCGAGCATCATCGAAATCTGGCTCATCGGCCGTCCGCCGCTCTGTTCGTGCCATCGGTTGAACGCGTTCTGCACCGTCGCCAGATCACGCTGGCTGGTCGGCACTTTGTCGACGATCTTCTGCGCATTCAGCGCCGCGACCACGTCGTAACTCGGCACGAACGTGTCCTTGCCGACCATGCGCAAAAAGCGCGGCGCCGACAGCCCGCCGAGTTGGTGGCCGTGCTTTTTCAGGTAGGTCCACAGGCCGACGATATCGGTCACCGGCCAGTCGGCGATCAGCGCGCCGAAGCTGCCCTTGTCCTTTTCCACATCGAGAATGAACTGCGCATTGCGCGGCACGCTTTTCAGTTTGCCCAGATGGCGGATGATCCGCGCGTCCTGCATCAGGCGCTCAAGGTGTTCGGCGCTCATCAGCACGACTTTTTCCGGGTCGAACTTGAAGAACACTTCTTCGAACGCCGGCCACTTGGCGTCGACCAGGCTGTGCTTGAGCCCGGCGCGAAAAACCCGCAGGGCCATGGTCGAGAGGTAGCGGTCGTCGCGGATTTTGCGCAGTTGTGCGGGGGTCTTGGGAACGGGCAGATGGGCTTCCAGTTCAGCCGCCGAACCGAAACGGTTCAGACAGTATTCGTGCAGCCACTTGTAATCGCGCATGCCCTCTCCTGAGGTTTGGAAATGAATAACCCATGCAGAAGCTGTCCCCTCAACCACAGGGCTCGCTTCTACAGGTTGTGTTTACAGATTGACGACATTGACGAAACGCGAAGCCGCGGTCTCGTCGATCTTCAGGCTGGTGAAGTCGAACAGGTTGCGGTCGGCCAGTTGCGATGGCACCACGTTCTGCAGGCTGCGGAAAATCGATTCGGTACGGCCCGGGGTCTTGCGATCCCAGTCCTGGAGCATTTCCTTGACCACCTGGCGCTGCAGGTTTTCCTGCGAGCCGCAGAGGTTGCACGGGATGATCGGGAATTGCTTGAGGTCCGAGTAGGCCTGAATGTCCTTCTCGTTGCAGTACGCCAGCGGGCGGATCACCACATTGCGGCCATCGTCGGCGCGCAGCTTCGGCGGCATCGCTTTCAGGGTGCCGTTGAAGAACATGTTGAGGAAGAACGTCTCGACGATGTCGTCGCGGTGATGACCGAGGGCCATTTTCGTCGCGCCGATTTCGTCGGCAAAGGTGTACAGCGTGCCGCGACGCAGGCGCGAGCACAGCGAGCAGGTGGTCTTGCCTTCCGGCACCAGTTCCTTGACCACCGAATAAGTGTCCTTCTCGACGATGTGATACTCGATGCCCAGTTCTTTCAGGTAGGCCGGCAGCACGTGCTCGGGAAAGCCCGGCTGTTTCTGGTCCATGTTCACCGCGACGATGTCGAACTTGATCGGTGCAACCTTCTGCAGGTGCATCAGCACGTCGAGCATGGTGTAGCTGTCCTTGCCCCCGGACAGGCAGACCATGACCTTGTCGCCATCTTCGATCATATTGAAATCGGCGACCGCTTCGCCGGCCAGGCGGCGCAGGCGCTTTTGCAGTTTGTTCTGGTTGACCGTAAGAGTGCCCATGACGCGAAATCCGTGAGGTGTGACGAAAAGCCGGCATTTTACGCAAAAACCCCAGTAGCGCGAAGCATCTGTGGCGAGGGGATTCATCCCCGCTGGGTTGCGAAGCAGCCCCAAAACTTGGGAACTCGTAATGCGTGACACTGCGCGGTGAATGGCTTGGCGACTGCTGCGCAGCCGAACGGGGATAAATCCCCACGCCACAAAAGTGTTTCAACCTCAAAAATGCCTTCCCCGCAAGACCCCGAGGCGATTATTCATCCCGTTTACAGCGCGATTTGCTCTAAGCCCGGCATACCGGTGCGCTGGAGTCCTTTCTATACTGCGACATAAGGTCGCACACGTCTGAAGACCTGTATTTGCTCGGCCATCTTGGCCCGTAGGCGCTCCGTTGGGGGGCGATGGCAATGACAAGAGGAGTGAATGGCATGATCCATCACGTAGTGGGACTGTTTACCCACCCCGATCAGGAATGGAAGGAGATCCGTGGCGACCAAGAGGAAAGCATCAGCCACATGTACCTGACGCATACGCTGATTCTGGCGGCGATCCCCGCGGTCTCGGCGTTCATCGGCACGACCCAGGTCGGCTGGGTGATCGGCAATCGCGCGCCGGTGATGCTCACGTTCGAAAGCGCCTTGTGGATGACCATCATGTCGTACCTGGCGATGCTCGGCGGGGTCGCGGTGATGGGCGCCTTCGTGCACTGGATGGCGCGCACCTATGACGCCAATCCAAGCCTGGCCCGTTGCGTGGCGTTTGCCACATACACCGCGACACCGTTGTTTGTCGGCGGTCTGGCGGCGCTGTATCCGCACATGTGGCTGGGGATGATCGTCGGCACAGCGGCCATCTGCTACACGGTGTATCTGTTGTATGTCGGCCTGCCGACCTTCATGAACATCCCTTCGGATGAAGGTTTCCTGTTTTCCAGCTCGGTGCTCGCCGTCGGCCTGGTGGTGCTGGTGGCGATCATGGCGTTCACCGTGATTGTCTGGGGCCTGGGTGTCGGGCCGGTCTATACCAACTGACCTGTTTCCTCCCTGAGAAAAACAACATCTGCCAATACAGGCCGCCGCAAGGCGGCCTTCTCGTTGGGCGACGACCATTCGGCAGGTCAGCGATTCGCAAGTCGCCGGGGTTGCGGCATACTCGGCGTCTCTGGAGATCCATCAAGCATGCCCGAGCAACTCAATACCCGCGTCGAAGATTGTTACCAACTCGCTGAATCCTTTTTCAAACGCTCCTTCAAACGCCCCGTCGTCAGCCTCAAGCTGCGCGGGCAGAAAGCCGGTGTCGCGCATCTGCACGAGAACCTGCTGCGCTTCAATCCGCAGCTGTACCGGGAGAACACCGAACACTTCCTCAAGCAGACCGTGGCTCACGAAGTCGCCCACCTGATCGCGCATCAACTGTTCGGCGACCGCATCCAGCCCCATGGCGAGGAGTGGCAACTGATCATGCGCGGCGTCTACGAACTGCCGCCGGACCGCTGCCATACCTATGAAATCAAGCGGCGCAGCGTGACCCGCTATATCTACAAATGCCCGTGCCCCGACAGTGATTTCCCGTTTACCGCCCAGCGCCATGGCCTGGTGCGGCAAGGGCGGCGGTATCTGTGCCGGCGCTGCCGCAGTACGCTGGTGTTCAGTGGTGAGATGCGGGTGGAATAGTTGCTTTCTGCGGTGCCCTGACTGGCCCCTTCGCGAGCAGGCTCGCTCCCACAGGGGAATGCATTTCAATGTGGGAGCGAGCCTGCTCGCGAAGGCGGCGGCATGGGCGCTACAGAATCACCTTGGCCGAACGCAACTCGGCGATCCGCCCAGCACTCAAGCCCAGCTCCCCCAACACCTCATCCGTATGCTGCCCCAACCCGGCGCCAACATGCCTTGGCGCCGGCAACGCCTCAGAAAATTTCAACGGACAGGCCATCTGCGCCTGCGTCGTGCCATCTCCGCGCGGCACCTGCGTCACCAGCTCCCGCGCCTGCATTTGCGGATGGCGCAACGCCTCGCTCAGACTCAGTACCGGCTCGACACAGGCATCGACCCCGGCGAACAACTCACACAGTTCTGCAAAATCATGCCGCTCGAATTCGATGCGCAACGCCTCTTTCAAGGCCTGTTGTTGCTCAGGCCTGGGCGACAACCCTTGCGCGGCCAGTTCCGGCCGGCCCAGCGCCGTGCACAATTGCTGCATGAAGGCCGGCTCCAGACTGCCCACCGACATCCAGCGCCCATCCCGGGTACGGTAATAATCGTAAAAGCTGCCGCCATTGAGCACCTGGTCTTCCCGGCCCGGTTCCGCGCCGCAGGCCAGATAGCCAGCGCCGGCCATGGCGTTCAGGCTGAACGCGCAGTCGGTCATGCTCACATCCAGATGGGTGCCCTGCCCGGTTTGCTGGCGGGCAATCACCGCTGCCAGCAAGCCGATCACTCCGTATAGCGAGCCGCCCGCCACGTCCGCCACCTGCATGCCCAGCGGCAGCGGCCCGCTGTCGGCGCGCCCGGTGTAACTGGCAAGCCCGGCCAGCGCGAGATAGTTGATGTCATGCCCGGCACGTTCCTTGTACGGCCCGGTCTGGCCGTAACCGCTGATCGACACATAAATCAGCTTTGGATTGATCGCTTTCAACGCTTCATAACCCAGGCCCAGACGCTCCATCACCCCGGGGCGAAACTGCTCAAGGACGATGTCGTACTCGCCCAGCAGTTGCTTGATGATCTGCAGCGCTTCGGGCTGTTTCAGATCCAGCGCCAGACTGCGCTTGTTGCGGTTGAGGTAGGCGTGACTGGCCGAGACACCGCCATCATGCGGCGGCAGCACCCGCAGCAGATCCATACGGATTGGCGATTCGATGCGCAGCACCTCGGCGCCCATGTCCGCCAGCAGCAACGAGGCGAACGGCCCCGGCAGCAAGGTGGAGAAATCGAGAAGCTTCAGTGAGGCCAGCGGTGCAGACATGGGCGAACTCCTTGGGCGATGTACTCAGCCTAGGCAGCCATCGCCGATGCGGCAATCACCGCAAATGTCAGCAGGTGTGACCGTTGCGCTCAAATTCCGGGCAAGAAAAAACCCCTGTGGCGAGGGGATTTATCCCCGATGGGTCGCGAAGCGGCCTCTTCTCTGGACTCGGAAGAAGAGGCCCGCTGTGCAGCCCATCGGCGGTAAATCCCTCACCACAAGGGCTTTTTTTTTACAACCTCACATCGTACTGATGCGCAGTTCTTGTATTTACTTCACATTGCTCGGGGTTGGGCCTTCAGCCACACCCAGGTCGTCTTCTTCACGCTCGTCGGAGATACCGCGACCGCCGGAAGCCAGCTCGGTCTGCAGTTGATCGGTGTCCAGTTCCTTGACCCACTTGGCGACGACGATGGTCGCAACAGCGTTACCGACCAGGTTGGTCAGTGCGCGGGCTTCGGACATGAAGCGGTCGATACCAAGGATCAGCGCCAGACCGGCAACCGGCAGGTGACCTACCGCCGACAGCGTTGCGGCCAGGACGATGAAGCCCGAACCGGTTACACCTGCCGCACCTTTGGAGGACAGCAGCAGCACCAGCAGCAGAGTGATCTGGTGAGTGATGTCCATGTGCGTGTCGGTCGCCTGGGCGATGAACACGGCGGCCATGGTCAGGTAGATCGAAGTACCGTCGAGGTTGAACGAGTAACCGGTCGGAATCACCAGACCAACAACCGATTTCTTCGCGCCCAGACGCTCCATCTTGATCAGCATGCGTGGCAGTGCCGATTCCGACGAGGACGTACCCAGTACGATCAACAGTTCTTCACGGATGTAGCGCACCAGCTTGAATACGCTGAAACCGTGAGCCCGGCAGATCGCACCCAGCACCAGCACGACGAACAGAACGCAGGTGATGTAGAAGCAGATCATCAACTGGCCCAGTTGCACCAGCGAGCCGACACCGTAGGCACCGATGGTGAACGCCATGGCACCGAACGCACCCAGTGGCGCCAGTTTCATGATCATGTTGATGATGTTGAACATCACGTGGGCGAAGCGATCGATCATGTCCAGCAGCGGACGACCGTACGAACCCAGGCGATGCAGGGCGTAGCCGAAGATCACCGAGAACATCAGCACTTGCAGGATGTCACCGGTGGCGAACGCGCCAACGATGGTGTTCGGGATCACATTGAGGAGGAAACCGACAATGCTCTGGTCTTTACTGGCCGTCACGTAGGTGGCGATTTTCGAGGCGTCGAGGGTGGTGACGTCGATGTGCATGCCGGCGCCCGGCTGCACAACGTTGACCACGACCAGACCGATCAGCAGGGCAATGGTGGAAACGATTTCGAAGTACAGCAGCGCGTAGCCGCCGGTCTTGCCCACCGACTTCATGTTCTGCATGCCGGCGATGCCGCTGACAACAGTACAGAAGATGATCGGGGCGATGACCATTTTGATCAGCTTGATGAAGCCGTCACCCAGTGGCTTGAGGGCCACACCGGTCTGCGGATAGAAGTGACCAAGCAGGATGCCGATGGCGATGGCAACGATCACCTGGAAATACAGGGATTTGTACAGTGGCTGACGAGTCGTCATTGCAGGTTTCCTCAAGCGTCCAGCGGCAACATCCATCTGTCGAGCGCTGAACCTTAATTGCGAACCCTCCTGCACTGGAGGGATTTGTTGTTGGAACGGCATTCTTCCCGGTCGGAGAAATGCACGCTTCTGTGGCTTGTATCGCAAACGTCGTGCCAGATTGGTGCGAATGGCAGCAAGCCTTTTGATATCAGGGCCTGCGGGATTTTCCTGTCACCAATCAGTGACTTGAGGCATGGCGGATTTCCGCCAACTGAGCGTTCAGCGTCCTGCAATTTGGCGGAAATCCGCCTTGTGGCGTTGCCGGCCCGCCATTACGATCGGTGCATGAACAAGGATTGCCGCTTATGCGCGAACGCACCATCGCCAGCCATTTCGCCCGTGCCGCCCTTGGCGGTGCACGCCGGCGCGGCCTGGATTATTCAGGCCTGTTGCAGCAACTGGGGATCAGCGCGGAGTTGCTCGACGAGCCCCGCGCGCGGATTGCCCCGGAGCAGTTCACCCGGCTGATTCAGGGCTTGTGGCTGGCGCTGGACGACGAATACCTGGGTTTCGGTAATGCCCCGAGCAAGCCCGGCAGCTTCGCCATGATGTGCCACGCCTCGATTCACTGCCGCAACCTGGAGAAGGCTCTGCAACGTGGCTTGTTGTTTTACAGCCTGTTCCCCGACGCCCCACGCCTGACCCTGCGTCGCGAAGACGAATGGGTGCGTTTGAGCCTGGACGACGCGCAGTGGTGGGACCCGGATCACTTTCTCAGCGAGAGTCTGTTGGTGATCTGGCACCGCCTCGGCAGTTGGCTGATCGGCCAGCGCATTCGCCTCGAGCAGGCGACTTTCAGCTATCCGCGCCCCGAGCACGGCGGCGAATACGATCTGCTGTTCCCCTGCCCGCTGACCTTTGATGCCGAGCAAAGCAGCCTGCTGTTTCACAGTCGCTACCTGGCCATGCCGCTGTTGCAGGACGAACGCACGCTCAAGCACTTCCTCGAACGCTCCCCCGCCGACCTGCTCTCACGCCCCGACGATGGCGACAGCCTGAGCAGCCGCCTGCGCCGCTTGCTCAGCCGCGACGCTGCGCGTTGGCCGGATCTGGAGGCCGTCGCCGCGCATCTGCATATCAGCCCGCAGACCTTGCGCCGGCACTTGCGCGAGGAAGGCACCAGTTTTCAGGAGCTGAAAGATCAGCTGCGGCGGGATATCGCCATCTATCATCTGGGCCGCGCGGAGCTGTCGTTGCAACAGATTGCCGAGCAGCTCGGGTTCTCTGAGCCTTCGGCGTTTCATCGGGCATTCAAGAAATGGACGGGGCTGACACCGGGGGCTTATCGGGCACAGGAGTTGTGAAAGATCAAAAGCCCCTCACCCTAACCCTCTCCCAGAGGGAGAGGGGATTGACTGGGGATGCTGAAGATCTGGACCGGCCTGACAGTTATTCAGTGAATCCATATCCACTGCAAGTTGCTCAGGTCGATAAATTTCTCAAGACACTTAGGTCAGTTCCCTCTCCCACTGGGAGAGGGTTAGGGTGAGGGCCGCTTCATTCACACCGCCGGAAAATGAATCCTGAACGCCGCCCCGCCCATCGGTGAATCGCCCAAAGCCAAACGCGCGTTGTAGCTTTCGATGATGTCCTTGACCACCGCCAGCCCGATGCCCTGCCCGGGATGCTGGGCGTCCAGGCGTTCGCCGCGTTCGAGAATCCGCGCACGCTGATCGAGGGGCACGCCCGGGCCATCATCCTCGACGCACAATTCGATCCCGGCCAAGGACTCGCGCACGCTGACCCGCACTTCGCCGAGGCACAGGCGATAGGCGTTTTCCAGCAGGTTGCCGAGCATTTCCAGCAAGGCGCCCTGCTCGATCGGCACGTAGCAATGCTCGGGCAGATCAAAGGTCACGCGCACATGTTTGTCGCGGTAGACCTTGTCCAGCGTATCGCAGAGGCTTTTGAGCACCGGTTGCAGGCGCACCTGATGGCGCACCAGACCGCTTTTGCGCAGGCTGGCCCGTTGCAGCTGGTAGCTGATCTGCTGGCTCATGCGTTCGATCTGACTTTGCAGCACCCAGGCCTGATCGCGGTCTGCGGGGCGCTGGGCCATGTCTTCGCTGACGCCTTGCAGCACCGCCAACGGGGTTTTCAGGCTGTGGGCGAGGTCGTCGAGGGAGTCGCGGTAGCGGCTGCGTTGCTGGCGTTCGCTGAGCAGCAAGCGGTTGAGCGAGCCGGTCAGGCGCAACAGTTCGCGTGGATGTTTTTCGGTCAGGCTTTCACGGGTACCGCCTTCGATTTCGTCGAGTTCCTGGCTCAAGCGGCGCAGCGCCTTAAGGCCCCAGGTCAGGCCGATCCATAGCAGCGCCAGCAACACCAGCAACGCCGCGCCGAAGCCCAGATAGAGATTTTCGCGCAGGCCTTCGAGGGTGGTTTCGTATTCACGCACCGGTTGCAGAGCGACGATGCTGAACGCTGCGCTTTTGCCGCCGAGCAGCTTGACTTCGACGTCGTAGACGAAGAACTCCTGACCGCTGGCTTCACGAATCCGCGCGAACTCGTTGCCGAGGCCGTCGTAACGCGGTTTGTAGTTGATCTGTTCTTCCTGGGTGGCTTTCGAGCGCCACACCAGTTTGCCGTCGCGGTCGTAGATATAGCCGAGCAAACGGAAATCGGTGAGGTTGAAGCGCTCGTCGGGCAATTGCGACGGCATCACCAGCCGACCGTTTTCCACCCGGGCGGCGGAGATCAATGTGGTGACGTCGGAGGCCAGGCGTTGTTCGATCGAGTCCTGCAAGGCAAGGCTGAAGGCGCCCTGCATCGCCGGCAACAATGCGAGCATGAACAATACCGCCAACGTGGTGGCGGCGAGCATCAAGCGAACGCGAAGGGAACGGATCAAGTGCAGCGCTCATTGAACAGGTAACCGAGGCCGCGCACGGTGTCGATCGGTTTGAACCCGGCCGGGCCTTCGAGCTTGCGGCGCAGACGGCCGACCAGCACTTCGATGACATTCGGATCGCGCTCGTCGTCATCCGGATACAACTGCTCCATCAAGCGATCCTTGGGCACCACCTGCTGATGGTGGCGCATGAGGTATTCGAGGATGCGGTATTCGTAAGCGGTCAGCGCCAGCGGTTGTTCATCGAGGCTGGCCTGTTTGCGATTGAGGTCGAGCAGCAAAGGCCCGGCAACGATGGTCGACTGGGTGAAACCGCTGGAGCGGCGCAGCAATGCGTTCAGGCGTGCGTCGAGTTCTTCGAACTGGAACGGCTTCACTACGTAATCGTCGGCACCGGCGGCTAGTCCTTCAACCTTGTCCTGCCAGTTGCCGCGCGCAGTGAGTATGAGGATCGGAAAGGTCTTGCCGCCCGAGCGCAACTGGCGGATCAGGTCGAGGCCACCCATGCCCGGCAGGCCGAGATCGATCACCGCCAGATCGAAGTTGTACTGACCGGTCTGGTACAGCGCCTCCTCGGCATTGGCCACGGACTCGACTACATGACCGCTTTCCGTCAGGCGGGTTTGCAGGTGATGACGCAACAGCGCCTCGTCTTCGACGACCAACAGTTTCATGCTTTTCTCCCTATCTCTTGAGCTCTCCAGGCAACTACCTGTGGGAGCGAGCCTGCTCGCGAATACGGTGGATCAGCCAAGCAAGTGTCGGCTGATACCCCCCTTTCGCGAGCAGGCTCGCTCCCACACTTCAAACTGCGACAACCGCTTAGAAATAGTAGTTGGCCGACAGGTAGGTCTGCGCGCTGCTGGTCAAGTCCAGTGAGCCCTGTTTGCTGCCGCCGCTCTCTTTCATTTCGGTGCTGGCGTTGCTGCGCAGGTAACGGTAACCGAGTTCCACCGAGGTGTTCTGCGAAACTTGCTGCAACACACCCACCTGGCCACCGATGGCGTAACCGATATCGCTGTCACGGCTGAAACCTGGCGAATCCTGCGTCAGCTTGGTCAGACCGGCCGTGGCGCCACCGAACAACTTGGTGCTGCCGCCCACCGGGTAGAACAGGTCATAGCTGCCGAGCAGATTTTCCTGGCGCAGTTTAACGCCATTGTGCGAGCCGGAGACGTTGTCGTAAGTGGCGTAGTAGCGGCCCTGGCTGTTTTGCTGACCGAGGCGCATGCCGTAGGTGTTGTTGCCGTCGATGGCCCCGGTGACGTTGGGGTTGCCGAGATTGTTGTTGAGCGCGTGGGACTTGTCGATCTTGTCGCTGGTCTGGCCGAATGTCAGGCCGGCGAAGTTGCTGGTGTCGTCGGCGTTGGCCGCGATGCTGGAGCCTAACAGGGTAAAAGCCAGCAGCAATTTGTTTAAACGAGTCATGGGTATTTCCTCTTTCACAGTGCTGTTTGGGTATGGCGCAAGGTTACTGAGCCGCCCCTGTACGGCCCCTGAACCGTCTCTGAACCTGACCTGAACCGGATCGACTAGGCTGTTCTGACCACTTTCAATAAGGAGACCCGACCATGCGCCTGTTCCTCGCCTTCACTTTGCTGGCAGTCAGCAGCTTCACCCAGGCTGCGATCAAGACTGAAGAAATCCCCTACCAAAGCGCCGACGGCAGCCAACTGATCGGCTACTACGCCTATGACGACGCGATCAAAGGCCCACGCCCCGGCGTTGTCGTGGTTCACGAATGGTGGGGGCTGAACGAGTACGCCAAGCGCCGCGCGCGGGATCTCGCCGAACTCGGCTACAGCGCGCTGGCCATCGATATGTACGGCGAAGGCAAAAACACCGAGCACCCGAAAGACGCCATGGCCTTCATGCAGGCAGCGACCAAGGACGCCGAAGCGGCGAGCAAGCGCTTCGCCGCCGGGCTCGATCTGTTGAAGAAGCAAAAGCAGACCGACCCGAACAAAATCGCCGCCGTCGGCTATTGCTTCGGTGGCGCCGTGGTACTGAATGCGGCGCGTCAGGGTGTGCCGCTGGCCGGTGTGGTGAGTTTCCATGGCGCGCTGGCAACCAAGACTCCGGCGACTCCGGGCAGTGTGAAGGCGAAAATCCTCGTCGAGCACGGTGCGCTGGACAGCATGGTCACTCAGGACCACGTCACCGCGTTCAAGTCGGAGATGGACAAGGCCGGGGCGGACTACCAGTTCGTCAGTCTGGATGGCGCCAAGCATGGTTTCAGCAATCCGGATGCCGATCGCCTGAGCCATGGCGAGCATGGCGGGCCGGACATTGGTTACAACAAGGCGGCGGATGAAAAATCCTGGGCGGATATGCAGGCGTTCTTCAAGAAGATTTTCGGCTGAGTCAGTAGCGACCGAGGCGCGGCCTTCGCGAGCAGGCTCGCTCCCACATTGGATCCCTGTCGCACAGAAGATCCCCTGTGGGAGCGAGCCTGCTCGCGAAGGCTTCACCGCCGATCTCGACCTCGCCCCGACTAACCGGCAAAATGCCCGCCATGCATACCACCCCCGCCCTGCCCGCCTGCTGCACTGCGCTCGACAGCCACTGGCCGTTGCCGACGGTCCTGGCCGACACCGTGCTGCTCAGTACCCACTTCGACCCGACACGCCTGCTTGGCGATGACTTCCAGCGCAGCGCTGTGCCGGCGCCGCCGAGCATTCAGCGCTCGGTGGCCAAGCGCCAGGCCGAGTTTCTCGCTGGACGCATCTGCGCGCGGGCCGCGCTGCAACAACTCGAAGGTCTGAATATCGTCCCGCCGATTGGCGAAGACCGCGCGCCGGTTTGGCCGGCGCACATCTGCGGCTCAATCACCCACAGCACTGGCCGCGCGGCGGCGATTGTCGCCAACAAACAGCACTGGCGCGGCTTGGGCATGGATCTGGAAAACCTGTTGAGCCACGAGCGCGCTGAACGCCTGGCCGGGGAAATCCTCACGCCAGCGGAACTGCAACGCATGGCGGCGGGTTCTCAGGAGCAATTGGCGCTGCGGGTGACCCTGACGTTTTCGGTCAAAGAGAGTCTGTTCAAGGCGCTCTACCCGATCGTGCAGCAGCGCTTTTATTTCGAGCATGCCGAAGTGCTGGAATGGACTGCGGCGGGTCAGGTCAGGCTGCGGTTGTTGACGGATCTGTCGAGCGAATGGCGCAACGGATCGCAGCTGGAGGCGCAGTTTGCAGTGCAGGATGGGCAGTTGTTGAGTCTGGTCAGCATTCAAGCCTGAAGTCTTGCATTGCCTGTTATGGCTCGCTCCCACAGGGGATTGCATTTCAAATGTGGGAGCGAGCCTGCTCGCGAAGGCGGTATCCCGAATCTCAGCGGCGCTCCTGATTCCTTGGCCAACTCAGACTGAAGCACGCCCCACCCAGACTCTTGCTCTTGCCAATGATCGCGCGGCCGTCGTGCCAGTGAATGATCCGCCGCACAATCGACAACCCCAAGCCATGCCCGCCCGAGGCCCGCGTGCGGCTATCGTCCAAGCGCAGAAACGGCGTGAAGATCCGCTCCCACGCCACTTCCGGCACGCCCGGTCCGTCGTCCTCGACGTCGATCCGGCAACGCAACTGGCCGACCTGATAACTCACCGTCACCTGCGAATGCGCATGACGCATCGCGTTGCCCACCAGATTCTGCAGCGCCCGATGCAAATAACGCGGCTCGGCCTCGACCCAGGCGCCGTCGTTGTCGGCCGATGACAGACACAATCCGCGCTGTACCGTGACCTCGGCGCGCAGCGGCGCCAATTCTGCGATCACCTGATTGACCAGCGCATCCAGATCGATGCGCTGGAAGGTCAGCGCCGGCGAACCCTGCTCCAGTCGTGCGTAGGTGAGCATTTCGTCGACCAGCTTATCGAGGTCCTCGATGTCGTGATCCATGCCTTCGCGGTATTTCTCCAGCGCTTGCGGAGTGGTCGCCGTGCCGATCATTTCCAGACCGAAACGCAGCCGCGCCACCGGCGTGCGCAGCTCGTGAGACACCGCGCGCACCAGTTCACGCTGGATCGCCAGCAACTGTTGCAAGTGCTCGGCCATGCCATTGAACGCCGACGCCAGCCGCCCGACCGAGTCGGCACCGCGCGCAGGCACACGGGTTTCCAGGCTGCCCTTGGCGATCCGCGTGGCCGCCGCTTCGAGGCCGCGCAAACGTCGCTCGAGCTGACGCACCAGCAGATAAACGATAAGACCGATCAGCGTCAGGCCCAGCGCGGCAATCAATACCAGCCATTCCGGCGGGTACGGATTCATCTGATACAGCGGGCCGATTTCCAGCACCCACGGCGTACCGACCATGCCAGCGAAGACGCGGATCGAATCGCCGCCCTTGCCCAGCGCCATCACCGTGTCGCCCTCGGCCACGCGGCGACTCTGGTCCTCGTCCATGTCGGCGTCATTCACCGTGACCAGCCGCAGGTCGAAGCCGAAACCCTTCTCTTTCTTTATTTGTGCCAGACGTTTGGGCTGTTCGCCGACCGGCACCCGCACCAGTTCATCGGCCAGCAGATAAATAGTCGCCCGGGCCAGTTGCTCGCTGATCTGCTGCACCTCGCCCACCAGCATCATTTGCTCTTTTTCGCTGATCAGCCGATAGACCTTGGCCGCGTGAGGCCCGGTCTGCTCGACCAGCGCCTGACCGCGCAGCACACGGGTGCGCTGGGCCAGATCGAGGTCGGTTTCGGCGAATTTCTTCAGTGTCAGCGGTATACCAAGCAGCCGCTCCCACACCAGCAACGCGCGATGGCGTTCGGTCTGATTCATCGGTTGCAGGTTGTCGGCCATCAGCGAGAAGGTGCCGTGGGCCAGACGCTCGCGGTATTGCTCGCTGCGCACCTGATTGAGCAGGTTCAGCGCCAGCACGCCGAGCACCGCCACCAGAATCAGCGCGGCGCACATGCCGCCGTAGATGCGCAGGAAGATCGAATTCACAGCGCCAGGTCTGCGCAGGCTTCCGGGACGAACAGGTAGCCTTTGCTGCGGATGGTCTTGATCAGGCGCGGATGGTCGGGGTCGTCGCCGATTTTCGGGCGGATGCGCGAGATACGCACGTCGATCGAGCGGTCCTGGCCGTCGTAGCCGATGCCGCGTAATGCAGTGAAGATTTCTTCCCGGGAAAGTATCCGCCCGGCGTTGGACACCAGCAGCCACAGCAGGTCGAACTCGGCGCTGGTCAGCTCGATGCCGTTGTCGCTCAGCCAGGCTTCGCGTAACGCGTTGTCGACCACCAGTGGACCGAATTGCAACCGCCGGGATTTTTCCGCGACCGGCTCCGGTGTGTCACTGCGCCGCAGCAACGCCTGGATCCGCGCCAGCAACAAGCGCGGACGCACCGGTTTGCACACATAGTCGTCGGCACCGAGGTCAAGGCCGTGGATCTGATCAGCGTCATCGGTGCGCGCGGTGAGCATCAGGATCGGCCCGTCGTACTGGCTGCGCACCTTGCGGCAGATGCTCAGGCCATCCTCGCCGGGCAGCATCAGATCGAGGATCACCAGATCCGGCTGCTCCTTGATGATCCGCGCCGCCGCCAGCGCACCGTTGCCTTCGATCTCCACGCGCAGGCCATTGGCTTGCAGGTAATCGCGGGTGAGCTCGGCCAGTCGCTGGTCATCCTCGACGATCAATACCTGCCAGGTTTGTTGCTCCACCGGTGACCTCTGCTTGCTGTTTTTATTGATATATGAAGGTTTCGTTGAATGAACGCGGTTCCTGTAGGAGCTGACGAGTGAAACGAGGCTGCGATCTTTTGATCTTGCTCTTGAAAAATCACAATCAAAAGATCGCAGCCTTCGGCAGCTCCTACACGAGTCCTCCCGATCATCTGTCATGTTTCAGGAGGATAAAAATGCCCATGCACCCAGCGATTGTATAAACGCCGCTCACCCGGAAAACAAGTCGGTAAATGCGTTCGGACAAGGCGGAATTCTGTGATAGGGTTCGCGCCCTTAAAAAACCGCTGAAGCGTTTTTCCAGGCAAAAAAACAGTGACAAACGGTCTGGCTCAGCAGGTTCGCGGCCTACACGCGTTTTCCCTGTTTCTTACACAAATTACGCACAGGCTTATCCACAGGTAGTACGTTGCAATCCCCCCCTGAAACGCATTATCTTGTAGCACGGCGAAAACAGAGACCCTACATATAGGGTTTTCACCTAAAACGCCCAACCACATTTCAGACCTGAAACTCAAGTGCTTTATGGCCAGTTTCCGGTAGAACAAGCGAGTTTTTTCAAGCCCAAACCGCACTGGCGGATGGCACCGTTTTATTTGGTCCGAAACGGACAAAACGGTATGGGTGTTGCAGTCATGACTGCCACCCGCGAAGGAATCCGGTGGCGAGCTTCGGCTCGTAACCAAAACTTCGGCAAGGATGCGGCGTTGCAGCCTTTTTCCTACTGTTCCGAAGTTTGTAATGCCGACGCCCGTCGGTTGCAGTGCTTCGGTACAGAACGGTGAGCACCATGACGGTGCCAAACAAACATAGAGAATGTGGAGACCACCCCCCATGCAAACCGACACAACTCGCGAGAACCCGCAGGGCACCTTGCCGCAGGCCGCCGATTCGACTTCGGATCTGGCAGCCACCGCGCCTGGCCAGCTGCGCGTGATCAAGCGTAATGGCACTGTCGTTCCTTACACCGATGACAAGATCACCGTCGCTATCACCAAAGCGTTCCTCGCAGTTGAAGGCGGCACCGCTGCCGCCTCGTCGCGAATCCACGACACCGTTGCGCGCCTGACCGAACAGGTCACCGCGACCTTCAAGCGTCGCATGCCATCGGGCGGCACCATCCACATCGAAGAAATCCAGGACCAGGTCGAACTGGCCCTGATGCGTGCCGGCGAGCAGAAAGTTGCACGCGACTACGTGATCTACCGTGACGGCCGTTCGAAAGAGCGCGCAGCGCACGCTCCTGCCGAAGCAGCAGTCAACGCGCACCCGTCGATCCGCATCACCCGCGCCGACGGCAGCCTCGCGCCGCTGGACATGGGCCGCCTGAACACCATCGTCACCGAGGCCTGCGAAGGTCTGGAAGAAGTCGATGGCGACCTGATCCAGCGCGAAACCCTGAAGAACCTGTACGACGGCGTGGCCCTGACCGACGTCAACACCGCCCTGGTGATGACCGCCCGTACCCTGGTCGAGCGCGAGCCGAACTACTCGTTCGTCACCGCCCGCCTGCTGATGGACACCCTGCGTGCCGAAGGCCTGAACTTCCTCGAAGTCGCCGAAAGCGCCACCCATCACGAAATGGCCGACCTGTACGCCAAGGCCCTGCCGGCCTACATCGCAAAAGGTATCGAGTTCGAACTGCTGAACCCTGTGCTGGCTACCTTCGACCTGGAAAAACTGGGCAAGGCGATCAACCACGAGCGCGATCAGCAATTCACCTACCTGGGCCTGCAGACCCTGTACGACCGCTACTTCATCCACAAGGATGGCGTGCGTTTCGAACTGCCGCAGATCTTCTTCATGCGCGTGGCCATGGGCCTTGCGATCGAAGAGAAGCAGAAAGAAGACCGTGCGATCGAGTTCTACAACCTGCTGTCCTCGTTCGACTACATGGCTTCGACCCCGACCCTGTTCAACGCCGGTACCCTGCGTCCACAGCTGTCGAGCTGCTACCTGACCACCGTGCCGGATGACCTGTCGGGCATCTATCACGCGATCCACGACAACGCCATGCTGTCGAAATTTGCTGGCGGCCTGGGCAACGACTGGACGCCGGTTCGTGCGCTGGGTTCGTACATCAAGGGTACCAACGGCAAGTCGCAAGGCGTGGTGCCGTTCCTCAAAGTGGTGAACGACACCGCTGTGGCCGTGAACCAGGGTGGCAAGCGCAAAGGCGCTGTGTGTGCCTACCTGGAAACCTGGCACATGGACATCGAAGAGTTCATCGAGCTGCGCAAGAACACCGGTGACGATCGTCGTCGTACCCACGACATGAACACGGCCAACTGGATCCCTGACCTGTTCATGAAGCGTGTCTTCGATGACGGCAAGTGGACCCTGTTCTCGCCATCCGAAGTACCGGACCTGCACGACCTGACCGGTAAAGCCTTCGAAGAGCGCTACGAGTACTACGAAGCGCTGACCGAGTACCCGGGCAAGGTCAAGCTGTTCAAGACCATCCAGGCCAAAGACCTGTGGCGCAAGATGCTGTCCATGCTCTTCGAAACCGGCCACCCATGGCTGACGTTCAAAGACCCGTGCAACCTGCGCAGCCCGCAGCAGCACGTCGGCGTGGTCCACAGCTCGAACCTGTGCACCGAGATCACCTTGAACACCAACAAGGACGAAATCGCCGTTTGCAACCTGGGCTCGATCAACCTGCCGAACCACATCGTCGACGGCAAGCTCGATACCGCCAAGCTGCAACGCACCGTGAACACCGCCGTGCGCATGCTCGATAACGTGATCGACATCAACTACTACTCGGTGCCGCAAGCGAAGAACTCCAACTTCCGCCACCGTCCGGTCGGTCTGGGCATCATGGGCTTCCAGGACGCTCTGTACCTGCAGCACATCGCCTACGGCTCCGACGCTGCCGTCGAGTTCGCCGACAAGTCGATGGAAGCGGTCAGCTACTACGCGATCCAGGCTTCCTGCGACCTGGCCGACGAGCGCGGCGCCTACGAGACGTTCAACGGTTCGCTGTGGTCCAAGGGCATCCTGCCGCTGGATTCGCAACAGATCCTGATCGAGCAGCGTGGCGAGAAGTACATCGACGTCGACCTGAAGGAAACCCTCGACTGGGCACCGGTTCGCGCCCGTGTACAGAAAGGCATCCGTAACTCGAACATCATGGCCATCGCACCGACCGCGACCATCGCCAACATCACTGGCGTTTCGCAGTCGATCGAACCGACCTACCAGAACCTGTACGTGAAATCGAACCTGTCGGGCGAATTCACCGTGATCAACCCGTACCTGGTTCGCGACCTGAAGGCTCGCGGTCTGTGGGACTCGGTCATGATCAACGACCTGAAGTACTACGACGGTTCGGTGCAGCAGATCGAGCGCATCCCGCAAGGACTCAAAGAGCTCTACGCGACCGCGTTCGAAGTGGACACCAAGTGGATCGTTGACGCCGCCAGCCGTCGTCAGAAGTGGATCGACCAGGCCCAGTCGCTGAACCTGTACATCGCCGGCGCATCGGGCAAGAAGCTCGACGTGACCTACCGCATGGCCTGGTACCGTGGTCTGAAAACCACCTACTACCTCCGTGCCCTGGCCGCGACCAGCACCGAGAAGTCGACCATCAACACCGGCAAGCTGAACGCTGTTTCTAGCGGCGGCAACCACGGCGACGATTCGGTCCTGGCCGCTCCGGCAGGTCCTGCGCCAGTGCCAAAGGCCTGCGCGATTGACGAGCCGGATTGCGAAGCTTGCCAATAAGCTGAGCTGATTTCAGGCGTTGCGAGACGCCTGGGATCTTCAGACAAAAGAAAACCCCCGACAGACTTCTGGTTTGTTGGGGGTTTTCTTTATCCGTGGCAAATATCGTAGCCGAAAAAAACGGCGAAACCTGAGTTCAGGCTTCACCGTTATCTGGGTTACAACGCCTTCGTCAAACTGCGAATGACTCCGTCATTGCCTGCCCTACGACAGGAATAGTGAAGGACTCACCGTTGTTGGTGTAGAACTTTTCAATGTTGTTGGCGCCGGCATTCCAGTCTTTGAGGAAGACACCGGAGTTGAGATTGCCACTTTCGACATCGGCGCGATTGAAAATGTAGACCCCCAAGTCATTCGATTTGAGTACAACATCATTGAAAGTCTGAATATTCCTCAGGGTAACAGTGTCAGTACCGGTAACCCCGTCATCGAAAATCGCCACCATGGTCTTCGAGGCGACGAAATACTGATCGCTTCCTTCACCACCATAGCCATCACCCGAAGCGCTCAGATAGAGTTTGTCGTTTCCTGCACCGCCATGTAGTTCATAACCATTGCCGATGGCTATTAACTCATCATCGCCGTCGCCACCGTCTGCAATCGCGGACACGACAGTAATCCGGTCATTACCGCCGTCGCCGTAGTAAAGCGATCCTGCATCAAGTACGTAACCTGCAATGTAGTCGTTACCGTTGCCACCATGAATAATGTCTGCCTGGTTGTCGGTAGCAGGCTGGCCAGTCAACGCCCCCGTGATGGTGAAGCTATTGCCGTACAGAATGTCGTTGCCGTCGCCACCGTCAATGATATCGTTTCCGTCTCCGCCTTCGATCATGTTAGCTAGCGCGTTACCTGTCAGCGTATCGCTGAATGCAGAACCGACCAGGTTGTCGATGTTGCTCAACACATCCCCCTCGGCATCACCTCCGATGCCTGCACCGGTCAACAGGTTGACCTGCACGGCTGCCGAACTGTTGACATACCAGGCCGCATCGCCGCGTCCGACGCCGAACAGCACGTCCGCACCGCCTCCACCTACGAAGCTTTCAGCTGCTGCAGTGCTGCCGGTAAAGGTGTCCGCATAGTTGGAACCCAGGAAAGCCTCGATCGAGGTGTACACGTCACCTGCCCCCACACCGGTCAAAGGCGGAGCGCCGAGATTGAAGGTGACACCCTCGGTTTCATAGGCAAAGCTGAGGAAGTCGACACCGGCACCGCCATCGAAGCGATCCGCACCCGCGCCGCCGATGAAAATATCGCCGGCATTGGAGCCGTTTATCTGCTCAATACTGCTATAGGTATCCCCTGCTGCCGAGCCTCCATTGGCAACGCCAGTTTTAGTGCTGACAATCGCCATGCCGCCATCGGCATAACTGGCAATGTCGAAACCTGCACCGCCAATCAATTGATCCGCCCCTAGACCACCAAACAGGACGTCATTGCCTGCCCCTCCGGTGATGATGTTGTCGCCCACATTGCCGTGGCCGGTAAAGTTGCCCGTTCCCGTATAGGTCAACCGTTCTACTTCGGCGTTCAAGGTGTAACTGACTTGATTGGTGCGTACCTCATCATCACCCTCTCCCGCCAGCTCAGTGACCAGAACCGAACCGGTGCCCGTGGCAAAGTAGACGTCATTGCCCAGTCCGCCGGTAAAGTTCATCGTACCGGCAGTGACTGTGAACTGATCATCCAGAGCAGTCCCGACAATGTTCTCGAAATTGCTGAACACATCGCCTTGCGCATCACCGCCAACCCCTGACCCCGCATTGTTGGCGACCGTCAAAACGACACCTTGAGCAGATCCGGAATAGTCCAGCTTGTCAGCGGTGCCGCCCGCGCCGTCAAACACATCGGCCTGGACACTTGCAACGAAAGTGTCGTTGGAGGAGGAGCCCCGGAACGTCTCGATTCCGGAAAAGGTGTCTCCGGCGGCAATCCCGGTGTGTACGCCGGTCTTGAAGTTCAGCGTCACGCCGACGCCACTGTAATCATCCTCGTAACTGACAGTGTCATTACCGGCGCCGCCGATCAATTGATCGGCACCGCCACCGCCCATGAGTACGTCATTGCCGCTACCGCCAGTGATGACGTTATCACTGGCGTTACCTCTCCCCGTGAAGTTGCCGGTCCCTGTTCCGGTATAGGTCAGGCGCTCTACGCCAGCGCTTAATGTAGCGCTGGCCTGGCTGGTGCGCACTTCATCATAGCCACCGTCGACGGTCTCGATGACAGTCAATGCACCCGTGCCGTTAACGATGTAGACATCGTTACCTGCCCCCCCGGCAAACGTCATCGAGCCCGCTGCGAGGGTGAACTGATCATCCTGAGCTGTACCGATGATGTTCTCGAAGTTGCTGAACACGTCGCCCTGAGCATCGCCGCCCACTCCAACGCCGCCGCCATTGGTAACGGACAGGGTGATGGCCTGGGCGGAACTGGAGTAATCCAGTTTGTCGATGCCGCCAGCGCCATCAAGGGTATCGACCGCAAGACTGGCGACAAACGTATCGCCATTGGCTGAACCACGGAAACCTTCAATGCCGGAGAAGGTATCACCGGCAGCTATCCCTGTATGAACGCCATTCTTCAGGTCGACGGTTACCCCTGCTTTAGTGGGGTCATCCTCATAGCTGACAGTGTCGATACCACTCCCGCCAATGAACTGGTCAGCGCCCGCTCCCCCCATGAGCACATCGTTACCCGCACCGCCGGTGATGACGTTGTCACTGGCATTGCCCCGCCCGGTGAAGTTGCCGCTGCCGGTATAGGTCAATCGTTCGATTTCCGCCCCCAGCACACCACTGGCCTGACTGGTACGTATCTCATCATCACCCCCTCCCGCAACTTCGATGGCGTTGATCACCCCGCTGGCATCGACGACGTAAACGTCGTCGCCCGCCCCGCCACTGACGGTGATTGTTCCAGCAGTCGCTGAGAACCGGTCTGCATAGGCCGAGCCACCAATCCACTCCATATTGCTGAACTGGTCGCCTTGCGCGTCACCACCCGAGCCAGTGCCGGCACCGTTGGCAATGGACAGGCTGATGGCTTGGGACGAATCCGCGTAATCCAGCTTGTCCAGACCACCCGCGCCATCCAGCGTGTCGGCTCCAGTACCGGCGAAGAAAGTATCGCCATAGGCCGAACCCCGGATTGCCTCGATGCTCTCGAAAGTGTCTCCCTGAGCCATGCCCGTGTGCACGCCAGTCTTCAGATTTAGGGTCACACCAGCACCGGTCCTTTCATCTTCATAGCTGGCAGTGTCCAGACCGGCGCCGCCGATGAGCTGATCTGCCCCTGCTCCGCCGATCAACACATCGTTGCCGCTGCCGCCGGTAATAACGTTATCTCCGGCATTGCCCCGCCCCGTGAAGTTGCCGGTACCGGTGTAAGTGAGGCGTTCAACGTTGGCAGCCAGCGTCATGTCGACTTTATTGGTGAAGAGTTGGTCGATACCACCGCCAGCTGTTTCGATGATGACGCCGTTGGCATTGTTGTTTAAAACATAAACATCGTCGCCCGCACCGCCGTTGAGCACCAGTCCACCGCCGGTGAGGGTGAACGTATCGTTGAATACCGTGCCGACGATGGTTTCGACATTGGTGAACGAGTCACCTTGGGCATCGCCGCCAGAGCCAGTACCGGCTCCAGCAATGGACGAAAGAATGTTTATGGCCTCGGCAGAGGTCGAATAGTCCAGGGTGTCGCTACCCTGAAGCCCATCGAAGGCATCGGCAGCCGCACCGCTGACAAACGTGTCTGTGTAGTTCGTTCCCTTGTAGAGTTCGATACCGGAGTAGCTGTCTCCCAAGGCAATGCCGGTATTACTGCCGGTCTTGAGATTGAGCGTCACACCGACGCCATTAACAACATCTTCATAACTGGCGGTATCGAAGCCGGCACCACCATTCAATTGATCTGCACCTGCCCCCCCGATCAATACGTCGTCACCCGCGCCGCCCGTAATGATGTTGTCACCAGCGTTACCGGTGCCCTTGAAGTTCCCGCCCCCCGTAAAGGTCAGGCGTTCGACATTTGCCGCCAGATATGCGGTGTTTTGTGTGGTGCGCACCTCATCGTCGCCGCCGCCTGCCACTTCAATGATGCCAGCGTTAGTGTTGCCGCTGATTATGTAAACATCGTTACCCGCCCCGCCGTTAAGTGTCAGTCCGCCGCCGGTCAGGGTGAAGGTATCGTTGAACGCTGAACCGACAATCGTTTCAACATTGGTGAACGAGTCCCCCTGTGCATCTCCGCCAGTACCGGTACCTGCACCGCCAACGGAGGACAGAATGTGGACGGCCTGATCCGACGTCGAATAGCTGAGCGTATCCGCGCCCTGCAGACCGTCGAAGTTATCGGCTGCCGCGCCACTGACAAAGGTATCGCCGTAATTCGTACCTTTGTAGAGTTCGATGCCGAAGTAACTGTCGCCTAGCGCAATGCCTGTGTTGACCCCGGTCTTGAGGTTCAGTGTCACGGGAACGCCATTGACCACTTCTTCATAACTTGCGATATCGAAACCGGCCCCTCCCGACAATTGGTCGGCACCTGCGCCACCCGTCAAGACATCGTCACCTGCCCCTCCGGTGATGACATTGTCGCCGGCGTTGCCAACGCCTTTGAAGTTACCCGTGCCGGTAAAGGTCAGACGCTCGACGTTTACCGCCAGATAAGCAGTGTTTTGCGTGGTGCGAACCTCATCGTCACCGCCGCCTGCTGCTTCGATGATGCTGGCGTTGGTATTGCCGTTGATTATGTAAACGTCGTTGCCGGCCCCGCCGTTAAGCGTCAGCCCACCGCCGGTGAGGGTGAAGGTATCGTTGAATGCCGAACCGACAATGGTTTCAACATTGGTGAATGAATCGCCTTGGGCGTCCCCACCGGTACCCGTGCCAGCAGCCCCGACAGAGAAAAAAATATTGATAGCCTGGTCAGATGTTGCGTAGCTAAGCGTGTCATTTCCCTGAAGACCATCAAAGGTGTCGGCTCCGGAACCACTGACGAAAGTGTCCGCCCAGTTCGTACCCCGAAACACTTCGATATCGGTGAACGTATCGCCCTTGGCGGCGCCGGTGTGCACACCTGTCTTGAGATTCAGCGTTACCGAAATGACATTAGTCACATCCTCATAACTGGCTATATCAACTCCCGAACCGCCGTTGATCTGGTCGGCCCCTTCCCCACCCATCAATACATCGTTACCAGCGCCGCCATTTAACACGTCATCCCCGGCATAGCCCCGAATCTGATCATCACCAGCGGTACCCAACAGGGTATCCGCAGCGTTGGTGCCATATATAACTGCCATTACATCTTCCTTGTGTGTGTGTCGGAAACTGCGCTAAGACGCCAGGCGCTCCGGGGTCGCCCCTCTCTGAGCATGCACTGGGCATTGTTACGTGTTGTATTGAGCAGGCAAGGCAGCGCCTTCGATGCGGTACGACGAGCAACGGTGCGTACACGCGACACCAGCGACCAGCCCGATAGGCAACGAAATCTGATTACGCAGGAAGGATTCACTGGCTCTGCCTGCTCGGCGGGCCTATGGCTTGTCAGTTGCAGCACCTGGATCGGCGCACGGACAGCTTTGAGATTGTTCACAGGTACTCCATCCTAGAGCGTTGATGACCTCCATGTCGGCGCAGCCTACTGCCACACCGTGACGAACACCGGTCGAAAGTTTGACGGTGGCTGCTCTAGTCCGCAGACGCAGCAATTTCCACACCACCCCAGACGACGAACGGTAAAAAAATCGATGCGCAGCGTGCTAGCGCGCACAAAAAAACCGACGCCTCAGGACGTCGGTTTTTAGTGATGCAGAGCCAATAGATCAATCAGGTCATCTGAATAATGGTCTGCATAATCGTGCTCTGAGTCGAAATGGTCTTGGCGTTCGCCTGATAGTTGCTCTGACCTTTGATCAGATCAACCAGCTCGTTGGTCAGGTTAACGTTCGACTCTTCCAGCGAGTTGGACACCACCTCACCCAACGTACCAGTCTTCGGCGCGTCGTAGCCCGGAATACCCGAAGCGAAAGTCTCTTTCCAGCTAGTGCCACCGACAGCCTGCAAGCCCTGTTCGTTGGTGAAACTGGCCAGTGCAACCTGACCAATCGCCTTGCTCTGGTTGTTGCTGAAGTTGGCGAACAGCGTACCGGTGCCATCGATCGTCAGGTTGGTGATCTGGCCGGTGGCGTAACCATCCTGAGTCGGAATCGTGCGCGAGGTATCAGCGTTGTACTGCGTGGTCTTGGCCATCGAAATGGTCACGCCATTCGGGTTGGCCGAAGCGCCATTAGGCGTGAAATTACCATTGGTCACGGTGCCTGGCACCCAGTTATTCAGGGTCAAATCACTGCTGATAATCGGATTGGTCGGGTCTGCCGGATTAGGCGTACTGACCTGAAGCAACTTGCCGGAACTGTCGAACGTCAGTGTTGAAGCCACTGGTGGAGTCTTGGTTGGATCGCTACCGGTAGCATCCGGGTTACGGCCGTCAACCAAGGTGTACACCTTCCAGACGTTATCACCGGTCTTCACTACATACTGATCCATAACATGCGCGTTGCCCTGCGTGTCATAGATCGGGGTGCTGAAAGATTTGGTGTAAGTCTCAGGCTTGGACGGATCGAACACCACGGGGGTGGCGCCCGTGTCGATGATTTTAGTGGCGGACGAATTCAGGTTGATGCTCGAAGTCACCGCCGAAGTCGATTTCGGCGCCAGGTTCGAGGTGTCGATCTTCAGATCGGTCAACACACCGTTGATGATCTTGCCGTTGGCATCCACACCGTAACCCTGCAGACGCGAGGTGTAGTCGGTGTTGGTGATGTAACCGGCGTTGTCGACCTTGAACGTACCGGCACGGGTGTACGAGATCGAGCCGTTGTTGCTCATGGTGAAGAAGCCGGAGCCGTTGATGCCCATGTCCAGCACGTTGCCAGTGTTGTTGATGTCACCTTGGGTGAACTGCTGGGAAACGTTGGCCAGGCGCACGCCGTTGCCGATCACTTTGCTGCCGCTGCCCAGACGAGTCGACGAATAGACGTCTTCGAATTCTGCGCGCGAGGATTTGAAACCGGCGGTGGCGACGTTGGCGATGTTGTTGCCGGTTACGTCGAGTTGTTTGTTGGCGGCATAGAGACCGCTAAGGCCGATGTTAAAAGACATGTTCCACTCCTTCGTGCCGGGTTAGTCGGCTCTATATACCAATGGTTTGTACTTTGGACAGGGCAACGGTGCCCTTGCCGGCCAGGTTGAGCATCAGCTCGCCACCGGTCTGGCTGATCGTCACGCTGTTGACGGTCGCCGGCAGGTAGGTCGCCAGGTCGGTCGCGGTGCCGTTGATCGGTGCGCTGGCCTTGAACGTGTAAGTGCCGACCGGAACCACGGTGCCGGCGGTGTCCTTGCCGTCCCAAGTGAAACTGGCATCGCCGGCAGCGCGGCTGCCCAGGTCGATGGTGCGCACGGTCTTGCCGTCCTTGTCGGTAATGGTCACGGTGCCTCCGGCAATCGACGACGGCACGCTGACAGAACCGGTCAGGCCTTTGCTCGGGTCATCGAGCTGCGCGGTGTTGGTCTGCACGATCACGTTGCGACCGACCAGCGACGAAGCCTGCAGCGCTTGCGACGAGTTGTAGTTGCCGGCAAGGCCGCTGACGGTGGAGTTCAGCGTGGTGATGCCTTCAAGGCTGCTGAACTGCGCCAGTTGCGCAACGAACGCGCTGTTGTCCTGCGGGTCGAGCGGGTTCTGGTTTTTCAGCTGGGTGACCAGCAATTGCAGGAAAGCATCCTTGCCCAGCGCCTGGCCGCCGGTGGCACTGTTGGTCGCCGAAGCGATGCCGCCCGACGTAGTGCTGCTGGCCTTCTTCGACGAGTTGGCCAGGATGTCGTTCATGCTCAGGCTGCTGGTGGTATCCGTAACGCTCATGGCAGTCGCCCCTTATTACTGACCGAGGGTCAGTACCTTCTGCATCATGGTTTTGGCGGTGTTCATCATTTCCGCGTTGGTCTGGAACGAGCGGCTCGCAGAAATCATGTCAGCCATTTCTTCCACCACGTTGACGTTCGGGTAGTAGACGTAGCCCTTGGCGTCGGCGGCCGGATGGTTCGGCTCGTAGCGCGCTTCGAGGTTGCTCTGGTCTTCGACGACGCCGAGCACCTGCACGCCCTGCCCGGCCGCGTCCTGGTTCTGGAACAGCGAATTGCTGCCGCCGGCCTGGCCGCCCTGGAACATGGTGGCGAATACCGGATGGCGCGCGCGGTAGGTCTGGTCGATGCTCGACGAAACGGTTTCGGCGTTGGCGATGTTCGAAGCCACGGTGTTCAGACGCGTGGTCTGCGCGCTCATGCCGCTGCCGGCAATGTTGAAAACGCTGGACAGGGACATGGATTATTCTCCGCGCAGGGCTGACACCAGCCCTTTGAATTTGCTGTTGAGCAAGGTGAAGCTGGCCTGGAAGCCGACGGCGTTTTCCGCGTAGTTGGACTGTTCCAGTTGAGCGTCGACGGTGTTCTGGTCGATCGAAGGCTGCATCGGCGTGCGATACATCAGCGACTCGTCGCCATTGCCCAGCCCTTCAGCCTCAATGTGCCGGCTGTTGGTCATGTTCAGGGCAAAGTGGCCGCCGGTCTTGGTCTTCTCGGTCTGTGCTTCGAGCACTTTGGAGAAATCCAGATCCCGCGCCTTGTAGTTCGGGGTGTCGGCGTTGGCGATGTTGTTGGCCAGCACTTCGGCACGCTGGGCGCGGAAGCCCAATGCCTTTTCGTGAATGCCCAGCGCTTTGTCGAAGCTGATGCTCATGTCGGGAACCTTCAGGTGACCGGTTTTTCGTATCTGAGCTTTAGCAAGCGCCGTGCCAAATGGAAGAACCCCCCGTATTCCGGGGCTTTGCGCCGGACAGGCAAAGCGGCAATGCCAGAAAAGCGGCAACCGGTTACCGCCGGATGCCGCTTTTCTGCCGCTGTCGCCTGCCAACACCGAACCTGTAGGAGCTGCCGAAGGCTGCGATCTTTTGATCTTGGCCCTTAAAAGCAACAATCAAAAGATCGCAGCCTTCGGCAGCTCCTACACAGGGTGCGGTGTCAGGTAAAAAAACGGGAGGCTTTGAAGGCCTCCCGTTTTTTGTATTGCCGCTGACCGCTTATTTCGCTTTGTAGATAATCCCCGGGCTGCACTGAACCATCTGGTAATGATCCGGCAATCCGTTCAGCGCTTCCGAAGCGCCAAGGAACAGGTACCCGCCCGGCTTCAACGTGCTGTGAATGCGCAACAGGATGTCCTTCTTCACTTCGGCAGAGAAGTAGATCAACACGTTGCGGCAGAACACGATGTCGAACTTGCCCAGCGCTGCGTAACTGTCGAGCAGGTTGAACGAGCGGAATTCCACCCGGCTCTTGATCGGCGCCTTGACCACCCAGCGCCCCGGCCCTTTCGGGTCGAAGTAGCGTTGCAGGCGTTCCGGCGACAGACCGCGACCGATCGCCAGGCTGTCGTACTCGCCGGTCTTGCAGTTGTTGAGCATCAGGCCCGACAGATCGGTGGCAACGATCTGCACGCCCATCTTCAACTGACCCAGGTTGCTGCGCTCGAACTCGTCGATCGACATCGACAGCGAGTACGGTTCCTGTCCCGACGAGCAGGCCGCCGACCAGATCCGCAGACGCTGGTTGGGGCTGGCCTTGATCGCTTCCGGCAGTACCTTGTTCTTCAAGACTTCAAACGGATAGGTGTCGCGAAACCACAGGGTTTCGTTGGTCGTCATGGCATCGACCACCTGCTCGCGCAAACCGCTGCGCGGCTGGGTCTGGATGCGCTGCACCAGCTCACCCAGGGACTTGATGCCTTGCTGCTCCATCAGTTTGTTGAGACGGCTCGAGACCAGATACTGCTTGTTTTCACCGAGCAGAATGCCACAGGCTTTTTCCAGGAAGACCCGGAACTGTTCGAAATCCAAATTACCCGTAGACAATGATGCCGCCTCTTAAATCGTGTTGACCGCCAGGGGCAGAAGGCCCCTAGCTGATATCTGCTGCTTTGATCCGGTCGACTACCCGGGATGCGAGGTCATCAGGACGGAATTTGGCCAGGAAGTCATCAGCACCGACTTTCTTGACCATCGCCTGATTGAATACCCCCGACAACGAAGTATGCAGGATGATATGGAGCTTTTGCATGCGTGCGTCGCCGCGGATTTCCGCCGTCAGGGTGTACCCGTCCATCTCCGGCATCTCGATGTCGGAAATCATCATCAGGAACTCTTCTTCCGGCTTCTTGCCCTCGTCGACCAGCTTGCGCAGGTAATCCAGCGCCTGCTTGCCGTCGTTCAGCGCCACCACTTCGACACCGATGGTCTGCAGACAACGCGTGACCTGCTTGCGCGCCACCGACGAGTCATCGACCGTCAGCACCCGCAGCGACAACGCCTTGGTCTGCGTCTCGACATCGACCACGCCCACCGAAATCGCTTCCGGCGTCGGCGCCACTTCGGCCAGCACCTTCTCGACGTCGATGATTTCGACCAACTGATTGTCAACCCGCGTCACAGCGGTCAGGTAGTGATCGCGACCGGTACCCTTGGGTGGCGGATGGATCTCTTCCCAGTTCATGTTGACGATGCGCTCCACCGAGCGGACCAGGAAACCCTGGGTCTTGGTGTTGTACTCCGTGATGATCACGAACGGACTGTTCTTGTCTTTCAACGCACCGGAGCCCGTTGCCATTGCCAGATCCAGGATCGGAATGGTCGCTCCCCGTATATTCGCTACCCCGCACACGACAGGACTGGATTTGGGCATCAACGTCAGGGACGGGCACTGCAACACTTCCCGTACCTTGAACACGTTGATCCCGTAGAGCTGCGGCCCGTCGAGACGGAACAACAGCAGCTCGAGGCGATTCTGCCCTACCAGTTGCGTGCGCTGGTTCACCGAATCCATTACACCAGCCATGCCCAGACTCCTACACCAACGCCAAGTGTTGTTGCGACGCACATTCATTGCTAAACGGCACGGCGCTTGCTTTTTAACTCGTATGAACGCTCAAACGACATTTTCCCGACGCCTGACATCCTCCCTTCGCAAAGGGCTTTGCGCGGTGTCCGCCGTTTGCTGCTTGCTTGCTGGCAGTCCTGCCCATGCAGATGCGGTTACCTTGCCTGATATGCTTATCGGCGTGACTCAGGGCTTTCTTGAATTCACCGTAGAAGACTATTTGGCTTCCAGTCAAACCGAAGGCCGCTACGAAATCGAAGTCAACCAGCTCGACCCGCGCATGCGCATGCCCATGTGCGACAAGGAATTGACAGCCACACTGGAGAGCCCGGCACGCCCGCTGGGCCGCGTCACGGTGAAGGTTCGCTGCGAAGGCAGTTCGCCGTGGACGGTGTTCGTACCCGCTCAAGTCCGCCTGTTTCGCGAGATCGTGACGACCACTCGCCCGCTGAAACGCGCCGGCATTATCGAGCCGCAGGATGTGACCTTGCGCGAGCGCGACATCAGCACGATCAACCAGGGTTTCCTGACCTCGGTCGACGAAGCGATCGGGCAGAAACTTACCCGACCAACGGTCGCCGATCAGGTCATCACCCTGGTGCATCTGGAACAGGCCGAAGTGGTGCGCAAGGGTGACCAGGTGGTGATCACTGCGCGCAGCGGCACCCTTGCCGTACGCATGCCGGGGGAAGCGCTCTCCAATGGCGGCATGAAAGAACAGATTCGAGTAAAAAACCTTAATTCTCAAAGAGTTATCAAGGCGCAGGTGATTGCGCCGGGACAGGTCGAAGTGGCCATGTAAAAGCCTCGTGGAGAAAACTGGCGCCGATCCCGTCGCTTCCCTAAACTGTGCCGCAGCAGGTCTCGCAACGGCGCATGCAAGCTTATGGTTGATTGGGCCTAAAGTTTTTCAGGGGATAGCCGAAAACATGGCAAGCGTCCAAATTCCCAGAGGTTTTTTATCATGGTTATCGATTTCAACCGATTGAACAGTTCCTCGTCACTAACCGGCAGCACACGTACCAGCAACGCCAAGGAAAGCGCTGAAAACAGCCCCTCCGCGCCGCTGAATACCCAGGCCGAACAGGCCAATGTCGCCAAAAGCGGGGAGTCGGTACACCTCAGCAATGAGGCTCAACAGTTGCAGAAGGTCACTGACAAGCTGCGCGATCAGCCTGCTGTCGACAAAGCCCGTGTGGCCGAGTTGAAAGCCGCGATCGCCGATGGCAGCTATAAAGTCGACAGCAACCGTGTAGCCAGCAAACTGCTCAACTTCGAAGCCCAGCGCTAGGCTTTTGCCGGCGCCAGGCTTTTGGACGCTTAAACCCCAAGGCCAGCCATGCACGACACTAACTTATTGCAATTGATCAACGACGACTTTGCTCCAGCGCAACAATTGCTGGACTTATTGCAAACCGAATCCCTCGCTTTGCATGGTCGCGACATGCCGTTGCTGGAAGAAATTCTGGCGACCAAGCAAGCGTTGATCATTCTGCTCGAGCAGCATGGCCGCAAGCGCAGCGAAATCCTCGCCAGCCTCAACCTGCCGACCGATCGCACAGGTCTTGAGCAACTGGCCAGCCAGTCGAGCATTGGCGACCAGTTGCTGACCCAGGGCGACGCCCTGACCGCGCTGATCGCCCAATGCCAGGCGGCCAACATCAAGAACGGCCAGTCGATCCAGATCCAGCAGGCGACTACGGCCAACCAGCTGAAGATCCTCACCGGCGGTGAGCCGCCAGCGCTGTACGACGCCAGCGGGACCTTTGCCAAACCGGTCAAGCCGCGAACGCTCAGCCAGGCATGAGCCATTCGCTGGCCCTGCACTATCCACTTGCGCAACATGCTGGCAAAATGCTGGCCAGTCGTCTTATTTTGTCTGGAGATTGAAGAACCGTGTCCAACACCCTAAGCGCGGATGATGCTCCGCAGCCTCCGAAGGTGCTCACCACGCCACTGGAAATCTCCAGCAACCTGCGCCAGCTGCAAGACAGCCACGATCCGCTGATCATCACCTTCCATGAACGCAGCCAGCGCTTTCAGAGTTACCTGATCAAGGTCGACCGCGAAACCGCAACGATCGCCCTGGACGAAATGATTCCGCGCGATGGCGAGCGCTTCCTGCAAGCGGGCGAACCGTTCAAGGTCGAAGGCTTTCATGACGGCGTGCGGATTGCCTGGGAATGCAACGGCACACTGAACATCGAAGAATCCGACGGTGACCGTTTCTACACCGGCGAACTGCCGAGCGAAGTGGTCTACCACCAGCGCCGCAACGCCTTCCGCGCTGCATTGAAACTCACCGATCTGGTCAGCGTTGAACTGGGCGGCGAAAAGCTCAAGACGCCGTTGCACGGCAAGCTGCTGGATATCTCCGCCACTGGCTGCAAATTCCGTTTCGAAGGCGACATCACTGATCGCCTGCAACTGGGCCAGGTCTACGATCGCCTGATCGCCCCGCCGCTGTTCGGCAATCAGCCAACATCGGTCGAACTGCGCTATCTGCATTTCGAAGAAAAACTCAACATCACCTTCGCCGGTCTGCGCTTCCACAACATCAGTGGCCAGGCTGCGCGCAACGTCGAGCGTTTTGTTTACCAGTTGCAGCGTGAAGCACGGCGTTTCGACAAAGACGATCTCTGAGTCGCAGCGATCAAAAAAAAGGGCAGTCCCGCACAGGGCTGCCCTTTTTTATGCGCCGATGTTTATCTTCGGCTCAAGGCCTGCCACCACTGATATCCGGCTCAGGCTTATCGTCATTGCCGCTGTCCAGTTCGGTTTCAACGACTACTTCCGGCTGCGCTTCGGGCTCAGGCTCAGGCTCAGGAGTGACCGGCGCCGGATCCTGCACCATCTGCTCCTGCACCACCTGCTCATCAACACGCGGGTCAAGCGCCGCCACCAGCGGCGAGCTCGACATGCTGTCCGGCATTGCCACGTGATGCAGCGGTGCGTCGTCGACCTGGTGCAGGTTGGTCACTGCTTTCGGACGAATCCGCCAGACCAGCACCAACGCGAAGAAACTGAAGAACGCATACAGGCTCTGACTGCCGAGAAACTTCATCAGCACGCCCGCCAGCAGCGGCCCGATGCTCGCGCCAACACCATAAGTCACCAGCAACATGGCGGTCAGCGACACCCGGCGATCGCCTTCGACGTGGTCATTGGAGAACGCCACCGCCAGCGGATACAGGCAGAACTGCACCAGCGAACAGAAGAAACCAACGACGAACAACACCTCCAGCGGCACCTGCGGCATGATCGCCAACGGCAACGCCGCCACCGCCAGAAACCCGGCAAAGCAGCGGATCAGCAGCGCGCGGTCATAACGGTCGGACAACCAGCCCAACGGCCACTGCACCAGCAAACCGGCAAAAATGCAGCTACCCATGAACAGACCGACCTGCTCGGTCGACAGCCCTTGCTGCGAGGCGTACAGCGGTGCCAGACCATAAAACGAACCAATGATCAGACCGGCGCCGAGCACCGTGCTCAGCGATTGCGGCACGCGCTTGATAAAGAAGCGCGGCTCCATTGGCGCCGGATGCAATGGCGCCGGGTGAATCCGCCGGGTCAGCGTCACCGGTACCAGACACAGGGCAAAGCACAGCGCCACCAGCATCAGCAGTTCCAGGCCGAGCCCAGGGTGCATGACCAGAATCAGCTGGCCCAGCACCAGGCCCAGGTACGAGGCGATCATGTAACCGCTGAACACCAGCCCGCGCTGATTGGCGTCGGCCTGCTCGTTGAGCCAGCTCTCGATGACCATGTACTGACACATCATGCCCAGACCGACGATCGTCCGCAGCACCAGCCACGCCGGCAGCCAGTCCACCAGTCCATGGCCGAGCACCGCCGCGCCGACGATCCCGGCACACGCCGAGTAGGCACGGATATGCCCGACCCGGGCGATCAGGCGATGGCCGATCTTGCCGCCCAGCACCAGACCGAAATAGTTGGCCGCCATCAGCGCACCGACCCACAAACCGTCGACGTTGTCGGCGGCCAGACGCAAAGCCAGATAAGTAGAGAGAAGACCTGAGCCGATCAACATCATCAGCGAGGCGAAATACAGTGCTCGAAAGGATTTCCAGATTTGGCGCATCGGCGTTCCGAGCGGCTCCTTGCAGTAAATACCGGGCGGTCAGAACGACTGCCCGGCAGCAGCGATACGTCAGGCCTGGGCGGCCAGCACACGGCGCTCCCAGGGAGTGATTTCATCAAAGAAACTGGTCAACTCCATGGTCTTCGAAGCGATGTAGCCTTCGATGAACTCCGACCCGAACAGTTCCCTCGCCAACTGGCTACGTTTCAGACGCTCAAGCGCGGCGTGCAAGGTACACGGCAAGGTCAGATTATCCGGCACGGCGAATTCGCCCTGGATCGCTGCACTCGGCTCCAGCTCTTGCTCGATGCCATGCAAACCCGCAGCCAGACTGGCGGCGATCGCCAGATAAGGGTTGGCGTCGGCGCCCGGCAAGCGGTTTTCGACCCGACGTGCGGCCGGTGAGCTGGCGGGAATACGCAAGCCGGCGGCGCGATTGTCATGGGACCAACAGGCATTGTTCGGCGACGCGTACGGATGACACAGGCGCTGATAGGAATTCACGTTGGGCGCAAACAGTGCGGTGAAATCGGCGAGGCCTGCCTGTTGCCCGCCGATGAAGTGGCGGAACATCGACGTCGGCTCGCCGTTCGAGTCAGTGAAAACATTCTTGCCGCTGCCGATCTCAACGATGCTCTGGTGAATATGCATCGAACTGCCCGGCGTATGCGCCAGCGGTTTGGCCATGCACACCACGCTCAGGCCATGCTTGAGCGCGACCTCCTTGAGCAGGTGCTTGAACAGGAACGTCTGATCGGCCAGCAGCAGCGGGTCGCCGTGCAGCAGATTGATCTCGAACTGGCTGACGCCCATTTCATGCATGAAGGTGTCGCGCGGCAGGCCGAGGGCGGCCATGCATTTATACACTTCGCTGAAGAACGGCCGCAGACCGTTGTTGGAACTGACGCTGAACGCCGACTGGCCATCCTCGCGGCGGCCGTCGAGGCCGACTGGCGGACGGAACGGCTGAGTCGGATCGGTGTTCGGTGCGAAGACAAAAAATTCCAGTTCGGTCGCCACCACCGGCGCCAGACCGTGCGCGGCGTAACGGGCGATGACCGCTTTGAGCTGGCCACGGGTCGAGAGACTTGAGCTCCCCCCGCTCAGTTCGTCGGCGTCGCAAATCGCCATGGCACGCGGCTCGTCGCTCCAGGGCAAACGGTGAATCTGCGCAGGATCGGCAACCAGCGCCAGATCGCCGTCATCGCTGCCGTAGAACCGCGCCGGCGGATAGCCGCCCATGATGCATTGCAGCAGCACACCCCGCGCCAACTGCAAACGCCGCCCTTCGAGAAAACCCGCGGCGGTCATCACCTTGCCCCGTGGCACACCGTTCAGATCCGGGGTGACACATTCAATCTCATCAATGCCGGTCAATCGCTGCGCGAGTGAACCCTGGCCATCGGTTGTCATGACGCAATCCTTGTTATTGTGCGAGCCGCGAACGGCGACCCGGACAAAATAGGCTGCGGCTGTTCGGAATATCAAGCAGCGCCCACAAAAATCCCGATCTTGTGCAGGAGCCGTAGGAGCTGACGAGTGCAACGAGGCTGCGATCTTTTGATCTTGCTTTTTAAAATCAAAAGATCGCAGCCTTCGGCAGCTCCTACACCAGACCTCAGGGCAAGTAGAGGCTGAATACCCCACCACCCAACGGCCCGCCATTGCTGATCTCGGTGCGCCCTTCCACGCCGTTGCGCTGATGCAGCGCGGCGATGCGATTGGCGAAATACAGACCGAGGCCGGTGCTGCCGCTGCTGTGATTGATGCCCTGCACATAATCGGCCTGACGCTCGAGCATCTCTGCTGGATAGCCGTCGCCATCGTCATTGATGCTCAGCACCAGTTGCCCGGCTTCGTCGCTGACGGTAATCAGCAGCGACTCGCGGGCGTAACGGATCGCATTGTTGATGCAGTTACCGAGCACCGAAGCGGTCAGCTCGCGATCGAAGAAACCCAGCGGGCTCAACGGATCGACTTCATAGGTGGCGATGATGCCGCGGCTGGCAAACACTTCCTGATGCGCGGCCAGTTGCGCCTCGATGAAATCGTCGAGTTCGTGATAGGCCGGCTGTAGCGGCAACTGGTTGACGCCGAGTTTGTACAGCCCGAGCAACTGCACCAGCATGCCGTTGAGGTGGGCGAACTCGAAGTCGATCACGCCCTGCTCCGAGCCGTCGCGCAGCTCTTTCGGCAGACGCGCCAGCCATTGGCTGTGCGCCTGCATCAGCATGGCCAGGGAGTTCTTCATGTCGTGGACGGTGGAGGCAATCACCGTGGAAAAATCCAGCGCCGGATCAATTGGGTTCATTCGCCAAACGCCTTGCTTTTCAGCTTCTGATAACGCGCAAACCGCGCGTCGGTGTCGGGCATCAGGCCCACCAGTTTCAGGCAGGCCCGACATTCTTCCAGCTCCGCCGACGGCACACTGGTGTCGGTGCCGTGCAGCAGCGACTGGGCCAGGTTCAGCGCGATACTGATGTTTTTCGGTTGCAGCTTGAGCGCCTTGCGGAACACCTCGCGGGCCTCGACCAGATTGCCGGTCTTGTACACGCGCACGCCCTGGCGGTTGAGATCGGCCGCAGCGTTGCTCGAGCTGAGAATGGTCGGATCGTCGGTGAGTTTGGCGATGTCTTTCATCACCGCCGGGTCATCACCGTAAATCTCCGCGCAGCTCTTGAGCATCGAAGTGCCCGCCTCGGCCTGACCGAGCATCTGCAACTGCTTGGCCACCAGCAACGCCGCCTCGGGGCTCATGAATTGCTCCATGCCATCGAGGCGCATCAGTGCTTGTTCGGTGAGTTTGTCGGCGGTTTCAGCGTCGTTGAGCAACAGGCTGGTGGCCTTCATCAGCCGCGCGCGAATTTGCAGGCCGGGATCGCTCGGGTTCTCCTTGGCCACGGCACTGAGGGTGGTGTTGATCTCCAGCCGCGTGCGCGTGTCGAGGCCGCGATCGCTGCCCTTGCTAATCAGCGCATGAGCCAGGCCGAGATTGCTTTCCGGGTCCTTGAAACGCGACTGCGCGCCCTGCGCCACGGCCTGACGATAAGCGCGCGAGGCGGTTTCGAAATCTTCGTTGGCCATCGCCAGTTTGCCGAGCAAAGCCTGGCGGCGCACCGCCAGCGGCGACAGACGGATCGCTTCTTCGAGCACCCGCTGCGCGCCTTTGCTGTCGCCTTCGGCCACCAGCACATCAGCCATGCCGTCATACAGCGCCGGCATCATCGGGAACACTTTCAAGGCCTTTTCATAGACCTCTTTGGCCTGCGACACCTGCCCGCGCTTGAACAGCAACTTGCCCAATCCAGCGAAGGCCCACGGCAACGGCCGGTCGGCAATGATGCCGTCGTAGAGCCGCTCCAGCGCTTCGTTCTGGTTCATGTCGCGCAGGGCGTCGGCGCGGTAGCGCAGGCACAGCGGCGAATAGCGGATGTCCTGTTTGCACAGGGCAATACAGGCATTGAGCACCTCGACCGGCTTACCGCGATCAAGGGCTTGCAGAATCGGTTTGAGCAAGGTCTTGCGTTGCTCCAGACGCTCAAGGCGCTGGGCCAGTCCGGAACGGTTGAACGGCTTGGTCAGGTACGCATCCGGCTCGTGCTCCAGCGCACTGAGCACCATCGCCTGACTGGTCTCAGCGGTGACCATGACGAAAACGGCTTCGTGGCTGATGAGCTTTTCCGACATCAGGTCTTCGAGCACCTGCTGGCCATTCTTCTTGCCGTCGCCGAGGTGGAAGTCCTGAAGAATGAAATCGTAGGACTTCTGCGAGCACATCTTCAGCGCCTGCTCCCCAGTGTCGGCAGTATCGACATCCTTGACGCCGAGCTCACGCAACATCGAACGCACGGAACTGCGGAAATCGGAAAAATCATCGACGATCAGAAAGCTTTTTTGGTGATACGACGACATCGAAGATTTCCAGGCAATTGAAGAAAACGAACCGAGGCGATTTCAGGCGCGCAGATGATAGCTGGAGGCCATGCGCCATCAAGCGATTTCGCTGGAGTCTGAACTCACCGTTCGGGTTATCGGCCAAAAATCCCGGGGCCTGAGGGTGCTGCTCAAGATTCTTCGTTGAGATTGTCGAAGCGTCCGAGGATCGAAATTAACGACGAACGACCACCGATCATCACGCCGGAAAATTAATCGGCACGGTTGCCAATCACCGGATGTCAAAAACACAGGCAGCACATTTGTCCTTCAAAAGTGCAGGCAGATTCGCAAATGAGGTTTATTCTGCTCAATTACCTGCGCCCCCGGACGTCCGCGATACGCTTGTACCGCCACAAAAAAGGCCGAAGTGATGACCTCGAAAACCCCTGCCTCGCCCTCTGCGCCCGAACGCAAGGACCTGACACCCAGCCACCTGAATTTCCCCGTGGTGGGCATCGGCGCCTCGGCGGGCGGCCTGCAAGCGACCAAGCTGTTTTTCGAGCATATGCCGAAGGACAGTGGCATGGCGTTCGTGATCATTTTGCACCTGTCGCCCGATCACCAGAGCATCGCCGACCAGATCATTCAGGAATCGACGCGCATGCCGGTGCTGCAAGTGACGCAGCCGGTGCCGATCGAAAAGAACTGCGTGTACGTGATTTCTCCGGCGCACTCGCTGACGATGAATGACGGCTACCTGCGCGTCAGCCCCGCTGGCTCACCGCAAGCGCGCCACACTGCCATCGACCTGTTCTTCCGCGATCTGGCCGATGTGCATCGCGAGCGGGCTTTTTGCCTGGTGCTTTCAGGCACCGGTTCCGATGGTGCGGTGGGCTTGTCGCGAATCAAGGAACAGGGTGGCGTGACGCTGGTACAAGTGCCGGAAGACGCCGAGTTCGACGGCATGCCGCGCGCCGCCATCGAGACGCGCATGGTCGATCTGATACTGCCAGTGGTCGAGATGCCGCAGAAACTGATGGAGCTGTGGCGCAACTCTCAGAACATCAAATTACCCAGCGCCAATGATCCCGACCTGAAAGCCTTGAAGCCTGCAAACGAACACGAAGCGTCGATCGCCGAACAACGCCTGCATGAGATCCTGTTGTACCTGCGCAGCAGCACCGGTCACGATTTCAAACACTACAAGCGCGCCACCGTGCTGCGCCGCATCGAGCGGCGCATGCAGGTCACCAGCCAGTCTGACCTCGGCGCCTATTACGACTACCTGCAAAACACCCCGGAAGAATCCAAGGCCCTGCTCGGCGATATGCTGATCGGCGTGACCAACTTCTTCCGTGACCGCGAAGCCTTCGAAGCCCTTGAGCGCGATGTGCTGCCGCAACTGGTGCAATCGGTTGCCGACTCGTCGGAAAAAGAAGAACTGCGCATCTGGTCTGCCGGCTGCTCGACCGGCGAAGAAGCCTACAGCCTGGCGATCCTGCTCGATGATCAGATGCAGGTACAAAGCAGCAAGGCCAACCTGCAAGTGTTCGCCACCGATATCGACGAACGCGCGATCACCACTGGCCGCGCCGGCACCTATCCGCAAGCCATCGTCACCGACGTACCGCCAACACGCCTTCGGCATTATTTCGTCAAGGACAATGAGCATTACCGGATTCGCAAGGAAATCCGCGAGAAAGTGCTGTTCGCCAAGCACAGCCTGTTGTCCGATCCGCCGTTCTCGCAGATCGACCTGATCGTTTGCCGAAATCTGCTGATTTACCTGGATCGCGAGGTGCAGCGGGAAATCCTGCAGATGTTCCACTTCGCCCTGCGACCGGGTGGTTTCCTGTTTCTCGGCACTTCGGAAAGCGCCGATGCCTGCCATGAACTGTTCGCGCCCGTGGACAAGCGCAACCGCATCTTCCGCGCCAAGACCGGCACCGCGAACAGCCGCCGCACCCCGACCATGCCGCGTGGCGGTTACATGCGCACCAGCGTTTCCCGACCGCCATCGAAAGCCATCGAGCCCGTCAAGCTGTCGTTTGCCGATATCCACCGCCGCGCCATAGAACGCTTCGCCCCGCCGAGCATCATCGTCGACACCAACGCCGATATTCTTCACATGAGCGAAGCCGCCGGGCGCTTCCTGCGGCATGTCGGCGGCGAGCTGTCACGCAACCTGCTGACGCTGATCCTGCCGGAACTGCGCCTGGAAATCCGCACGACGCTGTTCCAGGTGCAGCAAAGCAACCTTACCGTGCGCTCGCGTGAAGTGCTGCTCAAGCGCGAGGAGCGTCAGTACCGCATCACGCTGATTGCGCAGCCGTACAAGGACGACGACTTCGACAGCGAGTGCGTGCTGGTGACCTTCGATGAAACGGAGATCGACGCGCACGAGCAGGCGCTGACCACGGTGCTGCAGACTGAAAGCCAAGTGCTCTCGAATCTGGAACGTGAGCTGCAACGCACCAAATTGCATTTGCAGGACACCATCGAACAGTCGGAAATCTCCAGCGAAGAGCTCAAGGCTTCCAACGAGGAGATGCAGGCGATCAACGAAGAACTGCGCTCGGCCACCGAAGAGCTCGAGACCAGCAAGGAAGAGTTGCAGTCAATCAATGAGGAGCTGTTGACGGTCAATTACGAACTCAAGACCAAAGTCGAAGAAACCGACAAGATCAACGATTATCTGACCAATCTGATCGCTTCTACTGACATTGCTACGGTGTTCGTCGATCGCAGCATGCGCATCAAATGGTTCACGCCGCGCGCCACCGACATCTTCAGCATGCTGCCGGTAGACACTGGCCGTTCACTGCTGGATATCACCCATCGCCTGAATTACCCGGCGATGACCGAGGACGCGGCGCAAGTGTTCGAATCGCTGAACATGATCGAACGCGAGGTCAGCAGTACCGATAACCGCTGGTACATCGCCCGCTTGCTGCCTTATCGCTCCAGCGAAGACCACATCGACGGCACCGTGTTGACCTTCATCGACATCAGCAAACGCCGCGAAGCCGAGGAAGAGCTGCGCCTGGGCGAAGAACGCATGCGTCTGGTCGCTGAGAGTACGCGTGATTACGCGATTATCATCCTCGATGAAATGGGTTCGATCACCAGTTGGAACAAAGGCGCTGAACTGATCTTTGGCCACAGCAAAAACGAGGCCGAAGGTCAGTACTACGATTTCATCTTCACAGCCGAAGACCGTGCTGCCGGCATGGCTGAAAGCGAATTGTCCACCGCCCGCCAGCACGGCCGCTCTGAGGATGAGCGCTGGCATGTGCGCAAGGATGGCAGCCGATTCTTCTGCAGCGGCGAGGTCACCAGGCTCAGCGGCGATCGCTTGCAAGGCTATGTGAAAATCGCCCGCGACCTGACCGGGCACAAGCGCCAGCAGGATGAACAGAGCAAGGAACTGGCGCAGACGCGCAATACGGTGTCCCTGCGTGATGAGTTCTTCGCGGTCATGTCCCACGAACTCAAGCACCCGCTCAACCTGATCCAGCTCAACGCCGAACTGTTGCGCCGTTTGCCAATGATCCGCACCGCCGGACCGGCGACCAAAGCGGTCAACACCATTTGCGATGCGGTGAACAGTCAGGCGCGGATCATCGACGACCTGCTTGATGTAGCACGGGTGCGCACCGGCAAGCTCAAACTGCAATTGGCGCGTGTCGATCTGAGCGCGGTTCTGCGTGACATCCACACGGTAGTGCTCAATGAGCAGCATGCCACGCGCATCGACCTGCAATTGCCTGAAGCACCGTTGATCATTCATGCCGACCCGACACGGGTCGAGCAGATCATCTGGAATCTGGTCAACAATGCCTTGAAGTTCACACCACCGAGCGGGCGCATCGAGTTGATCGCCAGCAAGAGCGGGAAAATGGCGCAACTGGACGTCAAGGATAACGGCGTCGGCATCGCTGCGGAAAACCTCGAACACGTCTTCGATCTGTTCGGCCAGGCGGAAAAACAGCACACCAACCATCAACGTGAAGGCTTGGGCATCGGCCTGTCACTGGTGCGGCAACTGACCGAAGCCCAGCACGGCACGGTGAAGGTTGCTTCGCCGGGACTGGGCGCCGGTTGTACCTTTACCGTTCGCCTGCCGCTGTCGACTGATGTCGAAGAAACCGCTGCAACAGCCGAGGTTGAACCGGTTTCCGGCAAGCTCGATGGCTTGAGCATTCTGCTGGTCGACGACTCGCCGGAAGTGCTGGAGACCTTGAAGCTGCTGCTGGAGATGGAAGACGCCGAAGTGACGGCCTTCGACCATCCCGTGGCAGCGCTGAAAGCCGCTGAGAGCACGCGCTACGATCTGATCATCTCAGACCTCGGCATGCCGGTCATGACCGGCTATGAACTGATGGCTGCCCTGCGCAAGCTGCCGCTGGTGAAAAACGTACCGGCGATCGCCCTGACCGGGTATGGCACTCAGAGCGACATGCAGAAGTCCCGGGAAGCCGGGTTCGATCAGCATCTGGGCAAACCGGTGGCGTACGACGACCTGATTGAAACCATCGAGGCGTTGCGCCGTTCGGAGTTGCTGTAAAGCTCGCCAGCGCTCCAACGCAAAAAGCCCCGCCACACGATTAAGTGAAGCGGGGCTTTTCGTTTTTGAAGAGGTGGTGTCCCAGGCGGGGTTCGAACCATTATCTGGGGTACCTACGCCCCCCGCAGCACTCCCTAAAGCTTTAACTTACTGATTCATTGATAAATCCACCATAAAACATAGCCCGCCGTCAATAGGAGTTCAGACTCCTATTGACTAGCCTGCTTGGCCGCGCCCGGTAGCTTTCGCGACTACAAAGCCCACCCATCGGTTAGGGCTTAAATCGGGCTCTACGATCACTTCGTTTTCCACCGCCTCACATGGCGGCTTCAAAGCATACGAATCATCTGAGCGTCGTGGAGCCGGGGATATCGTTGTCAATCTGCGTGGGCATCAGGCACGCCGGCCCCACGAACATGACCGTTCGTCGCGAATTTTTGTTAGCCAATAGCAATCCCTTATTTGCCGCAAATACCACCCAGCCTTACTGCGACATATATATAGTCAAATTAGACCAATCCAAGGAAGCAAAAAACGCTTAGGAAACATCACATTACGACACGCAAAAAATATATGACAAATATAAAAATAAAAAACCTACTTAAATCAGCCGCTTAAGAAAAATCAATACTGAGAAATTGACAATATATAAAAGCAAGACAATCAAAGAGAATGAAATCAAATTTAATTATATAGATAAAAAACCCCACTTGACAGCATCAAACCCTCTTATCTAAGGTAATAAGAGAAACTGAACATAGTTTATGAGACATCGCCCCCCCCCCCCCAAAAAAGATTGGCGACCGTATGCTCGTGGGAGATGGAAATGCTGGTCAACTTCTTTTACACGAAATCAATCTATCTTGGAAAACAGCACCATATTCTCCGCAGTGCTGATCAAGACAACTTCGGAAAAGAGTTTACTCCTCTTACCATTCACCTCCGAGACTTGATTGACTCAGGCAGCCCACAGCGTTCCATAAATAAGTCCGGACATTGCATAAGCAATTTTGTCGACTATTTTCATATCGCATCCAAATACATCGACCCAACAAAATCCGCTATTAATACTGCCTATCGCGAGTACCACTCTTACCTGACTGCCGGAAAAGAGAGCAGTTCCGAAACAGTTCGAAAGATCTGCGAGACAAAACCTTCACCACAAGTTGAAATCTCAACATCAAGCAACTACCACGCGCAGATCACCCCATTCTTGACAAACCTCAAAAACATCCAGGCCACGTATGAAGAGCTTATCGATAACGGACTTTCTGTCGAACAGCCTGAAACCTCACTACTCATTAGTAACTTGATGAAGATTGAACCAACAAGTATCAAAATCAGCAATTATGAAAAATCTTCAATGGCCCGACACATCACGCCTATGACCGCTGGAACATGCGAAGGCAAACGAAGAACCAGCTATACAAGCCATATTCCTTTTAAAGAAACCTTCGGAAAGCCTATCGAAGAAGATAAGTTCTTCCCCTTAGACCGGATAACAGATCTGCTTGGTAATGCGAGCAGTTACCGGAATGCCTGTCTATACGCGTTAATAGCGGCTACTAACGCTCGAGATTCAGAGGCAGACCAGATCCTCTGGCAAGATATCAATTTTTCAACAAGAGAATTATTCCTGAGAAACCCAAACACCAGAAGTAACCGAAACGAGGCCTATCGCGGGATAAGCGAGATCGAGAGAAACCGACTTGAGTGGAAAGGCCGAGGCACGGAGCTCACAGTATTACTTGAGCCATATGGCTCGCTGTTCTTCAAATATCTGGAAGATTATCTCCGCCATGAGTACAACCCGAGTTGCGGCCACAACTTTGTATTTCATGACAAGTATGGCAAGCCGCTCTTTCTCTGCGACTACTCCACCGTCATCCTTCATCAGTTCAAACAGGCCGCCACCAAAACACTTCTAGATCAACCGCACATCGCGGGAAAACTTGGACTACATAGCCTTCGACACAGCAATATCTACTTCTTCAAAAATTACCTTGAGCACAGCAAAGGACAAGGTTTGAGCGATAGCGAGTTGCTGTTACTTACAGGCCATAGCGACATTCGCAGCCTTCAAAAGTACGCCAAAGTAGACCGAGAAATGTTGCTCGAAAAAATCAGCTTCGCAAATCACATGCGGAAACACGGCAGCATTAAATCAAGCATAGAGTTTCAAATTAAATACTTAGAAGAACGATTGGAAATTTTCAAAAAAGAACTAGAAAAACAAAACAAAAAGGATACATACGAATGATAAATCTCAGCAAGAAATTAATTTTTCTAATGAATGACAAAAAACTTTATAACCATGTGGTCGCAGCATTAGAGTTGATACTGAAGATATTTTCCGACAACAACAAGAACTTTAAAACCGCCATGCACAAGTTTGTCAGCATATTTCTTAAAAGAGACGAAAATGACACCACCAATTTCTTGAGCGATTGCCTTGAGTACGTAGCCTATAACAAGGCCACAAATCACCACACATACTATAGAATCGAAAGAACATATTTTTCATCACTAACAAAAACAGACAAAGGGCCAGCAAAAACAATAATACGACTCGTACTCGTATTTCTTCACAAACAGCAATCAATAGTTTTGCCCCACAACTTCACTCGCCCTCAAGGTTCAATCACACGGCTCCCCGAATCCCAAAAAATGTTTTATGCCGAAACCATTCATCCATTTCTAGACCTGGAAAACAATTCTAACCACAACCCAGGTGACGGGAAACGGATTTACACGGATACACAAAGACTTTGGCAGACGGGAATCAAATCAATTTTGATGTCATCCTTCTTCTCACCTGAGGATATAAACGACGCTGACGTCCAAGTTTTACGCTTCGCACAGCTCAAAGACAGCCGACAGAACATCCTCCCAATTCCTACAACCCAGATATTTGAAACACTGTGCATGCGATTCCCATCCCGGATACCGCAAGAAGTGAAGGACTGGGTAGAGCACTCTTTAACCGCAGGAAACTCTATTCGCGTCCAGCTTGGCACCTGCGAAGAATTCTTGGTAGATATACTTAACCGACATAACTCACCTATTGAAATCATACGTGACGTTACCCAAACAGGAAAGTACGGAGTCAGCAGTTTCTCCACGGACAACTTGCATAAATATCGGCTTGACTCACATATACACCAGGGATGGGAGATGTTTTCAACAGCCATGAGAGTCTGGCTCGCTGCACAACAAGCCTTTTTAGACCATAAAAAATTTGAAAAGCCAAAAAAAATCCGATCTGCATTCGGAAAGATCAACCTATATCTGTTTATCTATCTTCCACTCTGGATATTACAAAATCCACTTTCAAAATTTAAATACCCTGATACACCAGCAAAGTTTACTGGCAGCGTTCATTACGACTGCCAAGCCGACATCACTGAAGACAGACCCTTATCCCTCTGTGAGTTATTTCGTGCAATGGGGTATAAGGAAAGCTATGGGAGTCAAAAAGATTTTCGAAGCTTTTTCAGCTACTTGATCGAGTTTGGAAGTGATCTTGAAGGTTGCTTCGGAGTCAAACAAGCTGTCCGAAAACTCCCAAAAAGCAAGAAGTACATTAACGTTACTAAGAACGTTTTCACTGGCGAACAACTTCGTCAGTTCATTGCATACCACAATTCAATCAATGAAGCCTCTGACTACTTTTCCGAACAACCCGATCAAATGAAATCAGTGGTCGACGAGGCCAGAAAAAATAACAACTTTGTAGATACTAATGACCTAGGATTTGTTCCAGTCATGTATCATGATGGAAAATTCAGCCCCATACGACGACTGCATCCGGATACGTTCTTTTTCGTAGAACACGATTACCACTTCCACTACCATCCGGGTTCAATCCGTTTCAGCTTATTCATGCTAGAGTGCGGCGTAAGAGGGCAAACATTGCAATGGCTGGATGCTAAAACATACGACCGAGTATCACACCGTCTGTCAAAAGACTCTTTGCAACTCACTAGCCTATGGCTAAACACCGACAAAATCCAAAAGATGCCGCTGATTATTTTGACGACAATGGGCAACCTTATGCTTCTTGACGATCAGCGCCGTTGGCGCCAATACATGATTGACGAGATCAACGTAAGCGGCTTCACCAAGAAAGTTTACTACGACCACGAGCCAAAATCTCACTGGGGTAAAATTCTTCCACTTTTTGTGGCTAACCCCGTTACCGGTGACCCCTTCACTGATGGACAGTACACCACGCTCTGGAACTCTCACTGCCTGAATTTTCAAATTTGGCTCAAGGATAATACACAAGAAACAAAGCCCATCATCGGCTACCTCCCCCTTAGAAAGAGCCCTCAGAACTCTTATTTCACCTGGGAAGAGTGGACAAACAAAATTAACCCTGCCGACGTGTTAGTTATAGAGGGATCAGATTCTAATCGCATATATCAGGGCGACTATTGCCCAATTGCTCTACGTGCATTCGCGACCCCTCATGCTGCGAGAGCTTCCTTCATTACTGACATGTCTACGAACCTGCCACCAGAGGCAGTTGCTTTACTGACCGGACAAAGTCTGAGCACCATTATCAGGTACAATAAAGGCCACCACCTACTTCTGAACAAACTACAAGGCGCATTCAATAACAAAGATGCTTCATGGTATCTGACAAACCCTTTCAACCCATCGTTTTCGATGATGGATGTAGGAAACCATATCGAAGACGCAGTACGGCAAGGTCGCCTTCCCAAGATTGTAGATAAGCTTGGCTTAAACTCTTTTCCAACCTCTTCAAGTCCTCGTGAAATGACCGGCTTAAAACTCATTGCGACTGATAGGTCTCTACGCTTGGGAGCTTGTTATACACACATCTGCCCATACAACTTCATTTGCCCGGAGTCTATCTTAATAAAATTTGGCGGACTGAAGAGGTGCTCTCAATGTCCCTTTGCAGTTTTCTCAACTCATAACCTGCCGGCAATCGAAGCTCACCGCCAAAAATTGGCCGAAGACTACCTCAGCACCGTTGAGATCGTTCTACAACACAGCGCTAGTAAAGAGGTCTCTACTGCAGAAGTCAGCCGTCTTCAGGAAGAGGTCAAGAGCGCAGCTAAAGATGTGATGAGCTGGATGTGGGTAGAAGAATTCTTGTGGGCTAAAATTGAAATGCAGCAGCACGGGGATGAAGACTCACAAGATAGAGACTTAGTGGTTACTGACGGTGAAGCCGTCCTCAAGGAATTATCACGTTCAGAGTACAAGCTAGACTCGGTTGAAGGCTTCCTCTCAAGACTTAATAGCGCCTGCACGCACCCAGAGTCCCTCTCCCGGAGCTTCGAATACAAGATAGACCGGGCAACTCGCTTACTGATGATTAACGATGGCAAAACCCTGGAGGCTGCAACGATGCCTTCCAGCTTCCCCAGCGCTGTAAAACTGGCAGGCATGCTTCGCTCCACTCTTGAATTCAAAGAAATCGATCTTGATCAATTTGTTCGTTTGATCAACCTAGAGGACAAGCAATGGACGCAGGCTTTGCTGTCATACCGTCCCTCTAAAGAATCAGATAACCAGCCGTGATAGCGTAGCACTTAAGGGGTGAAATGATGGTCTCAAGTAACTTCTATAGATGGCAGCAGGATCGCATTAAAAACCGCTTGGAAATTATCGAAAGCGTATTAAGTGAGCTCGATGAGCGCAGGACGAGTTTCGAACTTATCACATATCTAGCCAAGCATCTAGCGGAAGCGATTTCGTCCGCCGAACGTAAAGCGCTATCGGATTTCAAGAATCTTGGCGTAAAGGTTTCTACGGTGAAGACGTGTAGGGCTAGTAGCCTTCTTAAGAGCAAAACCTATCGTCCACGCCTTGACATGTGGTTCTTGAGGAATGCTGGTGAAAACATCAAGGAGAGCGCTGAGCTAACTGAGTTGCGGTTCAAATTGTTAAAGCTCAGCAACGAACACGCGATTGTGAAGGACGACCTTCGGATACTTCAGGAGCTGCATGGCCGCAAGGTTGATACTTATCAAATAACTACAGACCGCAATGATGGGATGACGATTGCCCAGATGGTTATCGAGCACTTTTACGAGTTTTGTGAAATACATGAGGGAGCACTGGTAGAGCCATCACCAGGCCGCCCAACAATCGTTCCTAGCCACTTATTCGCCGCATACTTGAAGTGGAGGAACAGCATGTATTAATTGATATTTAGAATGGATAATCACCTTCATACCGGTCACTGCCTGCCTCATCCAGGCCGAACTCATCTATCTTTCTCACTGTTCTATCCATTAATGGGCCAGACACGTCTTTGAGCACCTCCTCCCTGCGCTCCCAGTATGACTCGAGCTCAAGTCTTCTGAGTTCATTCAGTCGTCCAGCCCTCATGAGAAGAGCTGGTCATATCCACAGATATTACCAGGGCGAATCGAGCTCACAACTTTCCCCCTAAAGCCAATCAAAGGAACACCCTCCAGCATCAGGTGGTTCAAACACGGAACTCTTTTAGGTAGGCCAGTGCCGCAAGGGCGTCTTGGGTAGGTTGTGCGCGCCTTTCGGGCCGGCTGTCGTGAACCAAGCCGCTGCCGCGTATCGGCTCGCTGGGCTTCCACCCTCGCGCCTACGCGATCCGCTTGCAAAGCATGGGAGCCATACAGTTCCGGAAGACAATTAATGGAGAGTGGGCATTACGTTTTGCTGGACTGTATGAGGGTAAATCTTGAGACGCAGTCGCCAATAAACCAGCCTGCCGACGCCAAACCTCGACAAACCGGGTGCCGCATTTTTCCACCCCTATCAGACGTCAGTGTCCTCCTCGTCCGGCTCATCCGTGATCCGGTAAAACACGCTCCACGGACGCCCGCAGTAGCTTGGAAGGTCATCTGGCTGCCAGGAGTCGCGCACGCTGAAATAAGAGCAAGCCACGCCGTGCTCTTGCTCCAGTTGCTTGCATAGCGTTTTGACGATCAGTTGCCGCTCGCGCAGATCGCGCCCACGGCCAAGTTCGTTCAACGTACCCAGATACCGACCAGACTTGTTCACAACCACGCTGCCCCCCTTCAAAAGCGCTCGCACATAGGGGTGGGAGTTATCCTCGAAGTAAACCCAGCAGCCGCCACGTTCTTGGGTCTCCTTTTTCAAGGATGAAGCCTCCAGAGCAGAAACGCGCTCCGTGAAATCCGCCACAGCGACGTCAGCAGCTTCATCGGAAACCGTAATGCAAGATTTGAAGTCAAAGCACGCCGCTCTCATCGAAGCTTCCCGCTCTGCCGCAGTGAGCCCGTCCAGTTCCGCCGGCAATCGCTCACATACCAGGAGATGGTCAAAGTGATCTACCGATACAAGCCGCTGGTCGATAAGGCACAAGATGTCGTACTGAAGCCTCAAAGCATCAGCCTCGGTGGCTACTACCACACCGATTTGTGACCACTTCTTTTGGGCCAGATCTATCCCCGGCAGCTTATCTCCCAGGTGCCCTTCTCGCTCAATTTTTTCGATGGCGCGGCGATAATTCCGGGTATAAGGCCAGCGCCATTCCAACTCCGCCGTCTGATTACCGAAGATATCAAGCTGACCATCCAGATAGCGGTACTGATTGCGCCAAATCTCTTCCTGGGTCACAGGCTCCGACGGGTGACTTGCTTGAAGCATCGCTCGCAGGTTTTCACCCCGAACTACCTTCGTTGCGCCAGCTTGCTCCGCTAAAGACGTAGGGAACGTGATCGCGTACTGGGTGACTGCACCGCTAGCCGCTGCCAAGCCATCTCGAACAGCGACTAAATCAGAGACGCTAAAACCTGAAAAACAAACAGCAGGATGGCTTCCCTGAATCGTCGCATGCCCATTCCTGACGCCGAAGGTGGCCCAGATGTGATGGAAGCGAATAGCAACCCTCAATAGGAACCGTCCAGGCCAGCAATCTTCAGCCCAACAGTTAAGAGCGAAACTTCCCGGTATGAAATCGGGCCGTGAGCCGCTAGTGAGATCGACGTCTCGAAAATAATGTACGACGCGATTGGGCTGTTCGACATCAGTTCGCTGCGCCATATGAGCTCCTTTTTTTAGGACAAACGGCCTTCGCCTCTTAATTAGAGGTTTTTGATGAGAGTGTTTTTGTACTCTTGTAGTGCATAAAAAATAGACCACCCAAGCACGTCAGGCAAGTAACCACGCACAAAAAAATACAAACCTCTCACACCAAAAAATAATTAAGCACTTATTGACTCATACACATAACACTAAAATAAAATCAAATACGTAACAAGCACGAATAAATCAACAATACGTATAAATCTTTGTCAATGATCCTTCCACCAAACCTACAATACCCCTAAATAACAATACGCCCTTATAATTACGACCCTATATTTCCTCGCCAATAAATCGTCTAGCTTTTCTATCTATATCAATGGCTTGGTAGCCCCCCCCCACCTCGTTGGTCGGCGCTTACTCACCCAAGACGTCCTCATGCCGCCCTTACACACTTACATTCAGCCTCCAATTTTTCCCGACCGACAAGCTAAAGCGCACGACTTACAATGACAAACGAAAGGTATATATATCAAACGCTCTTCATAAGCTTATATCGCTGTCAAATAGTGCAATGAAGGGCATGGGTATACTTTCAAGATACTGTTCATCCGTCGCAAAATTTTTAGACACATCAGTTATTTCTTGACCACTTCCCCCCCTTGGTCTTCAGTTCCACTACCACCTAGGAGATAAGTCGCTATGAGATTTTCGTCCTTGTTCCACCGGGAATGCGCTCCGGTAGCTCTCGATGATACTTTCCACTACGTTGTGCTCAGCACTCTTCAGTGGAAAACACCCAATCTTGATCTGATGGCAACCGCTAGCAAGCAGCGCTTCGCTGTCCTCTATAACCAACCCTTAGGGGACAGGTTCGCCATTGAGACTCTAGAGCAGGCACACATCCAAGGCGCAATGTCCGGGGTGAAGCTGGTTTCCGTCCACAAAGACGTACTTCGTATCTTCTTGAGTGACGAAGTGGCGGGCGCCACCTTCCCTGCCATCGAGGCCTTGTGGGAACCGATCAAAGAACTGGATCTCAATCGAAGGCTGGAGGTTGATTTTTCGTGTGAACATGAAGTCTATCCTGGCCGTTCCGAATACTTGTTCTGGTCTGCAGTTAAGGAAGTGCTTGAGTCGAATAGCCTGGGGATTGAGCGGTATGAAACACCCATTCTCCATGACTGCACAGAGGAAATATCTAGCGGCGATGCCCCATCATCTCATCAGTATCATATTGATATCCGTCAATCTACCTCCTCCGAAGCAGCAATGCCCACCGGATTCTGCCCGCACGTACTGGAGAATGTAGATTCCATAGTTGGTCACTCCAGTTCTTCGATGTTGGAGTGTTACGTCTGCCCGCCTCCAAACTGGAAGATGCCTTAGAAGTTTCGTCGAACGGCCATAGGACAGGTCGAAGCATCGCCATACTTGAGAGCGATTGGCATGGGATCAAAGCGCAAACCATTCATTATTTCCAAAGCAATCAGTGAGGCTGTGCTTCGGTCTGGTGAAGAAAATGACTGGTCAGCATTCCAGGTTATAGAGATATGGACATTGGCCTCTATCCACCTCACTGAAGAGGTAACCGGGGCCTTATTCGAGGAAGTTCTTGCCAGGTCAGGCTCCGCAGCGCTTTTCCGTAGACGCAATTACAAGGTTACTGGATGTGATGTGCTCCGCATCAATCTGCCTCATGTACACGCGTGCAATCCGATCCATATCCTTAGCGAAAAAGCGCGACGCCTAATCAAAGAGAACTGGCCGTTAATGGACTCACCAGGCGCTGACTGTCAATGGCACGAGTTCAGTGATTCGCTACTGATGGTTCTGATTAAAAGGAAGGTTGTCTCCAATCGCTTGAAGGGTAAGAAACTCGAGCAAGACTTAGGATTGTGAGCGTAAGAATTTTACGATGGGGCGGTCTTGGACTAATGTTTCTTTGGAGTCACCTGGACTCCTGCGGTCAGCTTGCATACCCAACCAGGCCAGAAGACCCTATTTCGCCCACCTGTCCTGAAGGTCTGTCGAGCAGCTGACATCGACAATAGGCCTGAAGGTGGTACAGGTGGGTCGAGTAGGCCTCCCCATCCCTGACTCCTTACTTCCGACTACCGGTAGTCATCCAGCTCACGTCTCCGCGCCGCCCGCGCGCAACCAACAACGATGCTGATTTAGACCAACGTTATTTATTTCTCAAAGAATCTTCGCATCAGGCTCAAGGTTTTCCAGAACCAACCGTTTGTCATAGGTATGTACTCCCTTTGAGCGAACCGCTTTGATCCCATCAACCGATGATTACGCACAGCGTTTGAGTGCCGCCATTCCGTTTCCCAAGACGATCCTGGGCAACCGCCAGCACGGTGCCTGGCAACGTCTGATCAGCGTCATCAAGTCTTCAGAAACCCTTTCTGAATTTGATAAAGCAGCAGCCTATGTAGAGGGCTACGCACATGCGCTGGTCGACAGCGATCAGATCGACATTTCCATCGAACGAGATGTGTTGATCATCGAGACTGTCGACGCTTGGCGATGCGCCCGTGTTGACTCCAGCACCTCCACCTATTTGTAGCCACCAGTGAGTACCATGACTTCTATTTTTCAACGCTATGCCGACGACGAACCGTCTGAATTACGCATCCAGATGCCGCAGCGGGTTCTGGCTACAACCGTCAGTCATTACCCAATTGATGTTCTGGTAGGTCACTGGGAAAAGTATCTGGTAGACCCCTCCTCCGCTCGCGATAGATTTCCGTGGGCTGCGCGATTTGTCATGGGCATGCCCGTGCCAACCTGGACGCGCGGATTGGAGTGGAACGTAGGCCAGCAGGCTCGTTTTATTAGCGCTGTTTGGGCAGGGCTAGACCTGGGAAGCTACCTTACAAACGACTGGTGCGAGCCTGCGAGCACTGGCAAAGCATTGGCGGAGAACAGCGAGATTCTGGTCGATGGTCAGCAACGGCTTCACAGCCTTGAAGAGTATTTCCTTGATCGTCTTGCGGTGCCAGATGCACATGGTCAGCCGAGGATCTGGTCTGAACTTGGTAATGGCGAGCGGAAGCGTTTTTTGTCGACGATCTTTAGCCACGCGAAGGTATCTTCTGGCGACGGAGTGGCATTGCGAAAAACGTATGATCTTTGCGCACAGGGCGTTGTGCCTCGGTCATTTGAACAGCGCGCCTTGCGGTAGTCGTCGACCTGCGATTGTCGTGGCATGCCCTAGTAGGGACGGCTGTCGTTAACCAAGCCCTGTCTTCGACAGGTCTTGGCCCTTCGGGCTTCCATCCTCATGCCCTCCGACCCTCCTGGTCTGCGCGCTCCGCTCGCATGATGATCAAAGTCACCACCTAGCTTGGACATTCCCTGCGGCTACCACATACTAGCTTCCATCCATTGTGGAGTGAGGCTAGGCGAAATGGCATGGTCATTTTGGAAGGACAAACGCCCTGAATGGGTTCAAGCGGAAGAACGAGATTTCATCAAAGCCGCGAACGGCCTGAAGACACTGCAGGTGACACCACGAGGCGGTATGCGAATTGACCCAGAGGAGATTCGAGACCAGATTGTTTCCGCCCGTGAGCTCTATAAAGGTTTGGTTAAAAAATAGCTTTCGCTAGGGATCATCCACCTTACGGTGAAGATAAAGGCCTGCGAGTCAGGTACAAAACGTCCACGACCTAAGGCCATACCATGACAGGAGCAGCTAGGCGGCTTTCCGAGAAATGGTCTGCCTTCCCCGCCTGCTTACACAGAGATTTGATCCTGTCCCCTAGAAACGCTCTTCGTGCTCTAGGTCGTATCAACTTATCCGGAATTTGCAGCTATGTTTCGGTTAGCCTTCCATATCGCAGTGTTGCATCCTGTGCTGAGGCATCTCGTGCATCGCGCCGGGGTAGACATATAGGAAGCGCCAATGCTTAAGAAAGCGATCAAATTTCTACGCGACTCTCTACTGGAGGACTTCGGCCAGCCGGCGACCCTCATAAACTTGCTTCGTGCAGACGTCGGCCTGAACAGGCATTTGGTCGAACATGAGAAGGGTATCAGCGCAAGCGAAGTGGTGCGTTGGAACGACTTTGGCGACTTGGGGTATGAGACCAGTCGGATGTACCGGCGGAGGCTCAACGGATGGACACGTTCCCCTGGCTCCTATCAAAACTACGGCTCCACCAGCCTAATCCGAGAGGATCTTCTCAGCTTGGGTACGGTTAGGGAGATCCAGCGCTGGAACTGTGACATTCAGCAGGTCGACGGCTTTTCCGCGTCAAAGTCAGAGCTGCGCAGGTTCAAAAGCATGGACTCCATGGTCGAGCGTAACTCCCAGCCGATGATCACACCCGTTACCCAAGAAAAGCTTGAAGAAAATCTCCGATGGGACGAGATCCGAATCATCTCTAGAGAAGATCACGATTACTTCTCCACATGGGAATGGGACGGACGAGTGTTCTTGATCAACAGCGGAGGCTCCCACCACTTCGCTGCGGCTAAGTACATCGCGAAACGGATCGGGGTCAACGTCCCACTCACAGGTCGGTATAAGATTTACGGAATTAATCAGGTCGCTTTGGCGAGCCTAAGACGCGATTTCGACATGTTTGTATTGTCATGGCACTGCAAACAGCAAATGGACTTTCACAGAGCCATGCAGAGATTTGAGGCAACCTACTACTGGAAGGATCTCCCACGTCCATACACTGACCAGGCGGCGATTTTCCTGCCTAAAGCGGAGAAGCGCGCTGGGAAAGTATCTGAGGTAATGCGTGAGGCTGGATTTCAGGATTTAGGCCTTTACCTCCAGAAGCTGGCTAATAGTACGGCTCATCATGTCTCGGTCGTCTAGCTGCCCTATGTGCATCTAAACGCCGCATTTCAGCCTGCCATTGATTCAGAAATTTGTCCCAGTCATAGGCATACGGGCCATCAAACAGACGCGTCGAGCTGGTGCTCGCTTGCAGAAAGCGCTCACGCCATGGCTGGGGAATACCTGCCTTGCGCACAATGCTGATACCGGAACTGTGGCGCTCAATCAGAACTGCTTTGCGGGCAACATTTAATCGTCGCCTGGATGACTCTAGTTGCCGAGCGCTTGATCATGTCGGATCGCGAGAAGCTGCTGGAATGGTTTATCTCTCACCCGTCGGCCATGGATGGTTGGAATGCAAGCCTCTGACACGCCACTGGCTCGCCTTGATGACAACCTGTTTGATCCTTCATGTGCCGGCGACTCGCTATCGCAAAATAAGTCTGACCAGTTATGCTGCGGTAGGAACCAGCCAGGGATCGGAGCTGCTATGTCTACGAACGATTATCCAAAGCGTGTCTGGGACAACATCATTCCGCTTTCTGTAGGCGATACCTTGCCAAAAGCTTTTGAAGAATGGTCTTTCACGGAGGTCATCCGCGATCATGAGCATCCCACTGAGACGTGCGAGCTATGTGATCAGGAGTCGCTCCGATACCAGTTCGAAATCCGGAATGCCCTTACGGCAAGGACTCTGTGGGTAGGCTCGCAGTGCATACTTAGATTCGGCGTATCGGTATTCGAAGCTGGTCAACGCCTATCTGCATCCGACACCAAGAAAAAGCTGGAGCGACTCACCGAAAAAATGCGGGGGGAGTCATGCGTGAAGGCCCTACAGCGCTTGGCGATATCGGAACAAAATCCAATTCTCTCGAAGGCACTGGCCTACTATCAGCTCAATAAAAACCTCTCACCGAAATTTGCGTTCGTGGTCTTCTGGAGGCTCAAGGCCAACCAAATCGATCACAGCCCTTCTTTCTTCAAGGTCAATCTGAAGCGTCTCAAATACCAGCAAGATCTTCAGGCGATGGAGCTACAGCGCGTGCAAATGATCTGGCCTGCCCTGTCATCCTCTCAAAGAAACATGGCCATACGGATGGGGCATAAAGCGCCTGCCGTGTAGTGAGATGCCCACGGTGTGCCGCAAGCAGCCTGCGCAGAGGGCTCATCGTGAATGTCGATGCCATGCAGCCGGTATTAGCTTTGACTCCCTCTTCGCCGGATAGAGGTACGACGCTGCACTCCCGAGACCAACTCAACGAGTCATGGTGAGCGACGACCTATACCGCCAGAGCCCTGAAGCATTTCCTCGACGAACTCAATCGAGCCTCCCAGTTCACTCTGGATCTCCTCGAATACCGGCTCAAGTGCCGGATGGGTACCTGAGGCTGTCAGCTCAGAGATGAGCCGCAGGAATTCTTGTCCCTGAGCTATAGGCATCTGGATGTTGCAGTAGACAGTGTCTTTCGTGTCTCGGGTCATGGATTCTCCGATGTGGTTTGGGATGCTACTTCTTCGTACAGAATAGCTAGCTTCTAATGCCTAAAAGCTAGACATTTCGATCCTTGGTGTTGTGCGCGCCCTTCGGGACGGCTGTCGTGAACCGAGCCGCTGGCTGCGTTTCGGCCCGGAGGGCTTCCATCCTCGCGCCTCGGCCTCACGGCCTGCGCGCTCCGCTTGCTTCTAGCGATCAGCCGATTTCGGATATCACCGCCCACTAAAGGTTTTGAGCCCCATCTTCGCCCATTCTCCTGACAGCCAGCTCGAGCTACCCAACCATCCCATAGCAAACACTGATGTCATCTTTTGGATATATCTTCCTTCCTAATTCACTCGAATGGATTGGCGGCAATATGCCTACCCCGTAGGCAAGGCTCTCGACCCATCGGCTTCAGATTGACACCACTGGATGAATCCCAAATAGTGGCACGATGACAGCCTGCTCTCGCGTGTGCTTACCCGGACGGCGCGACCGCAGTGCACCTCTTTTTCTGCCTACTGGGACGTAATATGCAGACTGAACCAAAGCCTTTGTCCTCTGGATCCCGTTGGCTTCGATGGGATCCCCACGTGCACGCGCCAGGCACGTTGTTCAACGACCAATTCAAGGGGAACTGGGAAGGTTATCTGAAAGCTCTGGAAGAGGCTTCTCCGGCGATCAGCGCGATTGCGGTGACAGATTATTACCTGCTTGATACCTACAGACAGCTGATTGAGCACAAGCAGGCGGGCAGACTTGCACGCTGCGAACTTCTCTTTCCCAATGTCGAAATTCGCTTCGATGTAGGAACTGCAAAATCGTGGATCAACGCCCACCTATTGGTGTGCCCCGACGAAGAAAATCACCTGGAAGAGCTTGAGCGCTTTCTTGCCTCGCTCACCTTCAAGGCCTTTGATGACGAGTTTAGGTGCACCCCAAGCGATTTGAGAAGGCTTGGAAAGCGAGCGAACCCTGACATCCAAGATGACCAGGCTGCCCTGCGACATGGCGCTGAGCGCTTCAAGGTTTCGTTTCAAGAGTTAAAAGACAAGCACAAAAACAGCCAGTGGGCACAAGCCAACCTGATCATCGCAGTCGCGGCGAAAGAGAATGACGGTACCTCCGCACTGAAAGAGGGTGCCGATGAAGTATTGCGGCAGGAAATCGAACGGTTTGCGCATGTCATTTTTGCCTCCAACCCCAACCAAAGGGATTTTTGGCTAGGTAGAAAAGCTTTATCCGCAGAGAACCTGGTTGAGCGGTACAACGGCCTGAAGCCGTGCTTGCATGGCAGCGATGCCCATCAAACTGCCAAGACTGGAGTGCCTGATGGGAAAAGATATAGCTGGCTCAAGGGAAGTCCTACCTTCGACACGCTTCGACAGGCATGTATTGATCCGGCAGGTAGAGCTTTCATTGGAGAGGAACCACCGCCTTACGGGAATGCTTCCGAGGTCATCTCCCAAGTCGAAATAACCAATGCACCGTGGCTCAAGACACCAGTCCTGGCTCTGAACCCAGGCCTGATTGCCGTGGTAGGCGCAAGAGGCTCAGGAAAGACCGCGCTGGCTGACATCTTGGCGGCAGGCTGTGACGCTCGAGGCAACGCAATTACAGGGCACTCGTTCTTGGTGAGGGCCCAAGACCACCTACAAAATGCTGAAGTGAATATCACCTGGTGCAACGGTGACACGCAGGCCAGCCCGCTAAACCAGACGACTGACGATGAGTTCGTGTACCCAAGAGCTCGGTATCTGTCGCAGCAGTTCGTGGAGGAGCTTTGCTCCGCCGATGGTATGACGGACGGCCTCCTGGCTGAGGTCGAGCGGGTAATTTACGAGTCGCACTCCCCCACCGAGCGTGAGGGGGCTATCAGCTTCAATGACCTGAGAGACATCCGTTCTGAGCGATATCGAGAGGCTAGGCGGCGGGAGGAGGAATCACTCGGCAGTCTGTCAGAGAGAATCAACACCGAACTCGAAAAACGCAGCCTCGTGCCCCAGCTGACTACGCAGGTGCAGGATAAAGATTCGCTGGTCAAACGGTTAACCGAAGACAGAAGCAAGCTTGTCGCGAAGGGCTCAGAAGTCAGGCTGTCCAGACTGCAGTTACTGACCGCCGCCTCAGAAAAGGTTGCCGGCTATGTGAGGTATTACAAAGCCCAAGAGCAGCAGATTCTTCTGATGCAGGATGAGGTCAACAATGTTCGCCAAGTCGTGGCGCCCTGTGATCTTAGAGACATCCAAGCACGCCATACCAAAAGTGGTCTGGGGAATGATGAGTGGAGTGCTTTTTTCAGGGACTACGAAGGCGACGTCGGAGCCATCCTGTCGAAGATGCTACTCAAGGCTCAAAAGAGCAGAGACGCATGGATAGGAACCCCACCGGCTCCGAACGAAGACGCTCAACAGGCGTTTATCGCTGAAGACGCCAAGCTTGAAGAATGCGATCTCTCGTTGCTGCAGGCAGAAATTGATCGACTCCAGCAGTTAGTCAGCGTCGACCAAGACACCGCGAAGCGATTCAAAGAGCTATCAACAAAAATAACCACGGAAACTGAACTATTGCGGGCCAGCAGGGAGAAGTTAACCGACCATGTGGGTGCCTCCCAACGTCTCGAAATCTTGGTGAGTGAGCGGTGCGATTCATACAAGCGCGTTTTCTCGGCTCTCATTGCTGAGGAGCAAGTTCTCCAGGAGCTCTACTCGCCCATCAAACAGCGCCTGGAAAGCGCCCAAGGAACTCTCAACAAGCTTTCTTTCTCGGTAGCCCGAACTGTCGACATTGAGGCATGGTCAGCCGAGGGTGAGTCCTTGCTCAACCTCTCTAAAAAGGGCCCTTTCAGAGGCCGGGGTACCTTGCGCGAAAAAGTGCTCGAGTCGCTGAATACTCCCTGGCTCTACGGAGATGACGAGACCGTGCTAGCTGCGCTGAGAGAGTTTATTAGGAACTACCATGAACAGCTCGTTGAGCATGCGCCAGTAGCCACATCGGATCTGGCAGAGTATCGGCGGTGGACGAAACGCTTAGCCCAATGGCTCTACGGTACTGACCACATCTCTGTACGTTACGCCATAAATTACGACGGCGTCGAAATCCAGAAACTCTCTCCTGGCACCAGGGGAATTGTGCTGTTGCTGCTTTACCTTTCGCTTGATGCGAAAGACAGCCGGCCACTGATTATTGATCAGCCAGAAGAAAACCTCGACCCCAAGTCAATCTACAACGATCTCGTCCCACTGTTCATGGCCGCTAAGTCGACTCGACAAGTCATCATGGTGACCCACAATGCCAACCTGGTCGTGAACACGGATGCCGACCAAATCATCATCGCTGAATGCGGCCCTCATGGTAACGGGCAGTTGCCTCCTATTACCTATTTGTCGGGCGGACTGGAGGACAGGCTTGTCCGGGAGCGGGTATGCGAGATTCTCGAAGGTGGTGAGACCGCGTTTAAGGAGCGTGCTCGCCGACTGCGGGTTCGGCTGTCTAGGTGACTTTTCAAATCGCCGCGCGATGACGAACTCGGTCAACGAGCGGCAGAGTGACCACTCAAGCGTTGTCCCAAGCCATCAGCAAGCAGCTTTGCGGTGAATCCAAAACCACATCCTGACTTCGCTCGCGGCGCACCTAATGAATACTGGAGCACATGATGTCTGATCAACTGCATTTCACTCGTCAGACTTTACTGACTGCATCAGATTTTATTGAGAAAGCAGAAACAAGCGCCGGTTTTGACCATATGGTGCAACGTCTAGAACTGGATCAGTGGGTACCGTCGGGGAGCGAGCTGTCGGTTGCCAAAAAAAGAGTGATACTCAACAAGGTACTTCTAGAACGGGCAGAGCTTGTTTTCTGGGCCAGGGAGGGTCAGATGACACTCGGTGAAGCACTTGTTCGTGAAGCAGTTCGGCTCATGCACTTCCCCTCTAGGCACGCGCAGCAATTGCCGTTCGAACGCTGCCTAGCAAGGGATGGGTTCGTCGTCTCATGGGATGCAGGGGATTGCGGACAAGGCAACCCACCTTGGCTGAGACGAAGCTTGCCAGCAAATGTGGATTTGACTGCTGGGGATGATCAGGTTCATCAGCACCTAAAGCATTTCGGGTTCGTGAGATCGTGCGGTCATCTTGATCAGGCGATTGACGCGCATACCAGAGGCGACTGGGCAGCTGCTAATGCTCAGATCAGGACATTCATGGAGAGCCTCATTCTGGAGATCGCAACACGGATTGCATCCGCTGACCTACCTCCGAACCCTGGTTTGAACAACGGCTTTCAAGCCTTGGCCAACTGCGGGTTTCTATCCGAGAGCCGTTCCGAATGGAACCAGGATGCGAAAGGTATGTTGAACGGGCTGATGAAGATGTTGCACTCCGATGGTTCGCATAAAGGACTTTCGGATGAGGATCATTCCACCATGCGTCTCCATATAACCCTGGTGGTCGCTAGGGCAATATTAAATCGCCTCGCAAATAACAGGTGAGGACGACTTGAATCGCATCGGGTTTCGAGATGCTTAGCCTCATCGCACGCGTAGCACTGGTTGTTGATATGCACACCCTTTCTCGGTTATTAGTAGGCAGCCGAGTCCGACGGGGCGCAGACGTGTTTGAATGGAGTCAGGAACGTCATGAGTAAAAAGGGTCGATCTGCAGGCGCACAAAAACGCGCGCAGGAAAAAGCTAAGGACATGGCTAAAGCTGAAAAGCGACGCAAGCTTGAGAAAGAGCGGGCGGACGCTCAGCGGAAAAAGACGGCCCAGCTCCTTCGAAGCGGAAAGCTGAAGCTCAAAAAAGCCAAGCCCAAGACGGGTTTATTCGCCCTCTTCTCTTCACTGCCTAATCAGCCAGCAATCAGACGGATTGATGTGGTGACGGATCAACATACCACCATCAAAAAAGTACCGAATCAGTATCGTCTTGAAGGCGACACTGGCTGGTAATCCATCTGAAGTCATATGTCCACCGAATCGCTTATCTAAAAGCCTTATAGATCGGCAATATAAATCCCGAGCCTAGTTCAGCCGGGTCGATACAAAATCGGTCGGAGAATTGGTCACCGGTGATGTCTGCGATCAGTTCATCGACTTCAAGCCAAGCATGTGAGGCGCCGTCCTTCATGCCGCAAACATAGCCGAATTCGCCGATCCCCACGGTGTTCAAATAGTCGCCCATGAGCTCAGAAATGATTCCGCAGCATCCGCGTGGGAAACCTTGGATATGCATGGGGACGTTTGCCGGTCTCTACGACTAACTCGACTGCCAACCTTAAGTTCGTTGCCAGCTCAAGCACTGCTGAACGAAGCATTTCCTATCCCCAGAAAGAAGGGCCCCGCAGGGCCCTCGATTTGTACTCAAACGATTTTACTGAGCCAGCCAGCTCTCGACGGTGTCGGAACCGTATTCAGCTTTCCATTCTTTCAGGATTTTATGGTTTCCGCCTTTCGTCTCGACGACTTCACCTGAGTGAGGGTTCTTGTAAACCTTCACAGCTCGAGCTTTCCGGGTGCCCTTGGTCTCAGCGGCTGCAGGAGCGCGGCGGCTATTGGACTGAGGATCCAGGATGGCGACAATGTTGCGCAAGCTGTAACCATACTCACCCAAGAGCTCGCGGAGCTTCTGCTCGAACTGGATCTCACGCTTCAAGCCGTCATCGTTTTTAAGGGTTTCAAGCTCTGCTAGTTGAGCTGCAAGCTGTTGTTCGAGAGCGCGGAATTCAGCGAGACGGGACATGTAACACCTCAGATAATTAGTGATGGCAGTATAGTCAGCGCTATCCAAGGTACACAATCAAAGGTGTGCCAGATGCTTAATGCTGACGTGCTCCCCTAGCCGCCCGGTGTGCGTCGAGGTGCTGCATCTCAGCCTGCCATTCAGTCAGGAATTTTTCCCAATCATGAGCGTACGGGCCTACGGTCAAGCGCGTCGACCCAATGCTTGCTTGCAGAAAGCGCTCACGCCATGGCTGGGGAATACCTGCTTCGCACACAATGCTGATACCGGTACTGCGGCGCTCAATCAGAACTGCTTTGCGGACAGCATCGATATCGAGGCCTAGATGACTCTGGTTTAAGTCGACGCGCTCCTGGCCTTCGATGTCATCTAGAACATCCAAAATTGCACCGGCCTTCGGATCACCCGGTATAAGGTGCGACAGTGTCCAGAGCGCTTTCCGCCTCACAGACTCGCGCGTACGAAGATCATTAGCCATTTTCAGTGCCTCGACTTGAGCCAGCAGTCAGCCGACGATAAAGGTCGGCTAGGAGACGAGCATCCAGCAGCGCGTGGTGGGGAAGTTCCGGGAACGCCACGTTGTCGATATCATCCGCTTCGAGATGCCTGAATAGCACGATCAGGTTGGTCGCGCGATTAGCGATGTGAGCTGGCCAACGGTTGTTGATGTAGGCCAGATCGCAGAAAAAATCCCAATCCCACTCAGGAGCATCGGAGCAGACCTCGACTAGACCTTCGAGACTGTCTAGAAAAGCGAGAAGTGATGCTTGAGCTTCGACCAGGGTTTGCCCATGTACAGGCAGGTTGAGCTGAGGCAGGACGTTTTGGATCACGAAGTCGCTGCAGTCCTGAGTCACGTACGTGTTTGTGAGCTCGACGTAGTATTCGTGCCCGGCTTCGGACACGAGGGCCAGCGAAATCAACTTCGTGTCTCGGTTGAGCCGAGTGAACTCACAGTCTAAAAATAGCTTCATCCTCTCCTCCCTGTGAGTACCTGGTTCATGCATGCCGGTGTACCTTTGGCAAAACGACCAAAGCCGACTGGTTTCTTTTATGACTTTAACCTATTGCCCTGACGAACCTACGCCTGCGCTCACAGCAAGAGAGGTTTGCCAGGTACTGCGCGATGCGATCTTTGGGCGACGCACGATGATCAAAGCATGTGCTCAGACTTGGGACGAGCTCTATGCCGGGATGTTCATGGTCGACGTCGAGGGATGGAGCATGACGATCTTCAACGACTGTGATGAGCTCGATTACTGCGAAGCATGCGTCAGCACCGATGGACGGCGTTGGTCGTTCGACTCGGGAGATCGATACGGGACTGACCCTATAGCTCTGCTTAGCACATGGGAGCATCAGACACTTGAGCGGCTTCTGAAGGCGTTATGATGAGGATACATCTCGACGAACCATCTCAGAAAAATCCCTTCGTGTAACCTCGTCTTGACTGTTGCACGTCAAGTTAGCTTCTGCCCCATCAGCCCCGAAAGCACTTCTTCAAGTAATACGCTCATTTCTCGTGCCGAAAGCCAGCTAGCATTGCGTCCTATCTGCGCTTGAAAATCTACAGCACGATCACTCTGGTGGGAGCAGATGAAATACTTCATAGAGCATCGCGCGATTTCAAGCGGCAGGTTTTGGGAAAGCGGTGGCTGAGAGATATCCGTCTCCCCAAGAAGATACAGATCCGACGACAGCGGCAGAATTACGTGGACAAGCTCATCATCCTTATCCATGAAAGGCTTGAAAGAGCGCTCGCCTCTCACATGGAACAGTACGACTGAATCCCCTAGAGGCAGATCGCCTAACTCAAATCTTTGAACCGAATAATGGAGCGCGCTGAAACGCAGGGCGCGGGCAGCTGGCGATACAGACTCGTTGAGCATGCGGACATGACTGGCTTTTATCATGTCGGGTATTGAAGACTTAATACGCGTCAACAGGGCAGGCATCTGGGCTGCAAATATCGCGACGAGCGGCTCGATGATTTGGTCGAGGAGTGATTCATCCATAGTGAGCAAAGCCTGAAGCTGCTGCGGGCTAACATCCTGCTTTGCCAAGGCACTGTCAAAGACAGGGGAACCTGGTCTGAAATGACTTTGAGTCAACGCACGGAGGGTAGCGGGATCTGAGAGATACCCAAGAATGCCAGTGGCACACTCATCAACCATCGACTGCATATTCTGGCGAACATGGCGGCTTCTGATTTCTAGGTGAGCTAACAGCGCTGGAATCCTCTCGACCACCGCCTCGCTCAGGTTGCCAGCACGTAGGCTGTCTATCAAAGGTACGTAAACGTCCCGCTCTTCGTCGGTGATTTTATCGTCCAGATCCGGCTCGCCGTCGATAGCATAAAAATGCCTTTCAAGTCCTACATCTTGAATATTTGCAGATCTGGGGGGCTTATTCTGTTCGTATACCCAGCATCGGACGATTTTGCCGTTACCTGGAGATCTGAACCCTTTCTGCAAAAACTTTGGAATGAAGTGCTGTCTTACTCCTGACACCTCGAGTGCTCCCTCAGATCTGTAAGCTTATGATGCCTTGGCGATTGCCGTCTTGACCGCTGACGGGCACAGACCTAGGCGCTTTCATCCTCGGCCTGGAAGACCTCGATGAGCTTCTGATTGTAGTCATCAAGGTAGCTCTGAAGCCCATCACGGTCGATTAGCCGCACGCCCGCCGTGCTGGCCAACTCCTTCGCTGATTTCGTGTAGTAGGAGTTCGTGACTACCATGGCCTCGTCGCACCCATAAAAGGCTTTTGCGGAGATGGCTTGCTGCACAGCCGCATTGCCTACGGAGCCCGAGTAGTTCTTTGCCTGGATCACCATGTTTTTGCCGAAGCGGCTTACAAATAGATCAGCACCTTGGTCAGCCGTCTTCTTGGTGTCTTTAACGTCATATCCAATGGTCTGGAAAATCTCAACAAGGAAGGCTTCGAATTGAAACCCATCCATGGCATCCACTAGGTACATGGTGATGAACTGGTTCGGATTGAAATGCTCCAGCTGAGATCCCAGACGCTCGACGAGAATATCGAAATAAATCTCCTCGCAGAGGCTCAGGCCATTCCGGAAAACCTGTATCGGGAGGAGCGGCACACCAGATGTCGACGCTGCCTGGGGATTGAATTGAACATTGGGGAAAGCTACGTCATTTTCCCAAAGGTAGTAATAGAACAGAGCCAAGTCAGACCTGAACGTCGTTCCTGCCTCTTCAATCCAAGAACGTAATGTGTCGGCAAGGTCAGTCCGAATGTGGCGGGTCAGCTCTCTGGAGAAGCCTAGATAGGCAGAGTTGAAGGCTGTGGTCTGCAGCAGCTTGTCCAATAGCGATGGAAGACCTTCAAGTTCGTCAAAGCCTTTGCGAATCAAGACTTCCCTGAACAGCTCCCTCTCGCTGTACACACCATCCAACCGTGGGCCGGGTACGCCTGCGTCGTCGCTGCTACCTGCGCGTTCACGGGTGGTGTGAATGAAGTTCGTGAAGTAAGGCTGCTTTAGCTCGGAGTATTTTCTCAATACGTTGTTCAGAAGATCGTTGAGCTGGGCTTGCTCCTTCTTCTTCCCGAAAAAGTCTTGAATCAAGCCTTTGGATCTGTATTGAAAGTCGGGATAAAACGAAGGATCCAGTGGCGTGAGGTGTCGCAACGTGAGCTCTGATGACGGTGAAACTTGAGAACCCATGCACCATGGGCATGCGATCTCGAAGGTAGTCCTATTGCATCCATTGCATTGATAAATCATCGCGTCTATCCCTTTCATGAGTCGTCACGCGACCTGCGCGTTTTCGTGTTTGAGACATTATCTGAGTGCCGTCAGCACGTCCACGCGCTTGCCTCCCGCTGTTGGATAGTCGCTAAGCGCGTATCGACAGAGGGCACGCTGGGAAGGCTACCAGCGCCACTGGCAAGCTCCCCATCGTAATCATTGCGCCTTACTGCTCAAATCGGAATCCATGCAATTAATATTTCCTCGTTACATGCCGACAGATATGCGCGTGGACGATTTTAAAGATCCCGTGCAGCAATGAAAAACCTGAAAGGGTGGAGTTTATTTTGTTAAAAAAGCTTGTCTCAGCCTTGTCATCAATCCGGAGCCGCCCCGCAATTCGAAATATGCTGTCGGTCGGTGCCCTCTTCGCCTTCGTTGGCTTTTTGAGTGACGGGTCTTCCCTTATATCGTTCGTGAGTCAGTTGCGAGGACAGGACAAAGCGCCCCTAGCCGTTGTCCGAGCAAGGCTAAAGCCTTTCAGAATTAACGCCGTGATGCCTGAAAACCAAGATGACGTATTTGTTCAGCTGCAGCTGAGGAACTATGGAAAGGATCCCGTCTACCTGACGTCGGCTCAAATTGAAGTCACCAAAAGCAATACGGCAACGCTCGGCAGAGCCGGTGCAGCGGGAATGTGCGTATTGTCCGAGAACCCGAACACCAACACGCCTATCAAGGTTGAACCAGGTGCGAGTGTTTGGGTTCGGGTCTCAAAGAGCATTCACCTACAGGGCTTGTCTACTTGGCTGACTGAGGAAACCCTAAAAGACATACACGTCACCACCCCTGAAGACCCATCTACCATCACCGAGAACTTTTTTGTCGGTGAGGTAAATCGAAAATTTGGCGAGCTCTACGGCTCTGAAGCTGCTCTGAAGGTCACCGTTTTTTCGGGGAATCGCGATGAATTGCAGACATTCAGTTTTAGGCTAGCTGAAGGAAAAGACATATTTGCCAAAGATGGTAGCCTCCAGCAAGACTGGTTGATCGCCAACTGGATGTTTCCAAGATGGCGGCCTGCTGATCAAGGTACAACCTGTGAGGATGAGCCGAGCTAGGGATACTCCCGTGCGACTGCAGCCAGGAGGCTTTTGCCAATTCAAGTATCGACGAGCGAGACATTCTCGTCCCTATACAGACGAGCCCGTGTTGGGCACCCCATTGCCCCACCGGGGCGGCTGTCGTAAATCAAGCCGCCCGCGAGGCGCACGTTTCGGCGCTGCGGGCGTCTATCCTCACACCTCTTGGCCTATCGGCCTGCGCGCACCGCTTGCGGCGGCTAACTGTGCAAATCTCGTCCGCATCTTTTCGAAGCGGTCAAAACGTATGCTGTGAAGAGGCTGGGATTAATGTCGGCCAAATCCATCGACACCAACGAGCGGCTCCTCAACGAGCTCAATGCAGGAATTCAGTTCGTGTTGTATTTCTTCAAGGGTTGAGTCGAGCTCAGGATTCTGGCCTGACGCTCGTACCTCAGCTACCGACTGCGAAAAATACGCCCTTTGATAAGGGCCATCTGGACGTCGCAGTACCCAGAGTCTTCAGCGTCAGGACTCATGAGTCCTCCAAGCCACGCAGGCAAAGTATGAAGGTTGGTATACAACCAGGTAATAGCTTTGGCACGAAAGCAACGGGGTGAATTCGGTAGCATTTCTAAAGAGCGTAGAGCGAAGCTTGTTGCTTTTGATGTGCCTGAACGAGGCTACTTCCTCGGGCTGGAATCAGCTACCTTCCATCCGGATTAGCGCCGTGTCTCTACTGGCTACGAGAGCCTCCATTCCGCCATAGACTGGCAGAGCACAATCCCATACGCTGGGCATAGCAAAGTGCCATGGAATATGAGCGAAATGGAAATAACCGACTCAGGAGGCGTAGCAGCGAAGTACGGCTTCCTTTATCAGGACTGCGTCGCAGCCTGGCTTGCCACTGAGATGCTCATGGACAGAGATATGCGTGCCGTGCGTGTTGAGACTGTTGACGATGTTGATATCGTTTGGTCAGGTTTCACAGAGTTCATCCAGGTGAAGGCTGCGGCTGAGAAAAAATGGACACCGACCACGATTACCGATAACGCTACAAGCACTGCTGTCGCCTCGACCAAAAGCAAATCCGTAGGCAAACCGCGAAAAAAACGCATACCTGATTCATCGATGGTGCATAAGTCGATGAAGCAAGCAACCACCCCAATTGACAAGTGCAAGTTCCGAATCGTCTCCGCAGAGCGCCCAACCGGCCTTCTGGAGTACCTTCGGGTTTTACCGACCTCGCGAACTGGCAGGCCAGGAAGGCAGGAGTTAGTCGATGACCTCAACCAGCGAACCTCCAGCTTTGTTGCCGCATCCAAAAATGATATTGGGCACTGGGTAGACTCCACCTGGTGGCAGGTATATGCGTCGGAACGCGAAATCGAATTACTGGGCATTAAAAACATTCGCAATGCTGCTCTAGAAGTCGTTGGGGTAACGCTGAGCTCTGATGCCGCCGCCGAGGCAATTTGGCGAGACATCGTCTACACGCTAACCAAGAAAAGCGCACTCTCTAGAAAGGTTTACTGCGAAGATGATAAGACCTACCACCGCAATAACCTCATCGACTGGTTTAAATCCGAAATTTTGATCCACGAGAAGTCATCCCACACAAGAACCAAGATATACGCAAACAAAAAATTGCAACCTATCCTCAATCACCTACACACGCATACGCCAAGCTGTGGGAGCATCGCAAGGTGCGGGAAGGTAATGCACCAGCATTACAATATTAATAACTATAGATATAGCTACATTTCGGACAGCGTCATAAAGTGGATCGACGAAGTCCTGCTAATGCCTGAGGAAATCGCAGACGTCACTGGGCTCTCTACTGCTGACCGATACCGAACACTATTATCTCGACTAAAATCTTCCATGACCGAGCTTGGAGACTTTCTTGGCAAAGTCTTACTTCACTCCTGCATCCGCAGCCTCCATACGAGCCAGCCAATACCTGCCTCGCTGTACATAGAAAAGCCGTTTGAAGTAAAAGTTCTCGAGAACGTTCACATCGTGCCACGAGCTTCAGGGGGTGATGAGCTCTGGATAGGATTTAGTCATCTCTATACTGGCACCGACATAATTGAATGCCTTCAGAACCTCCGTACCATTCTATACACAGACATTACCGATAACATCGACTCAGCTCGATCCAAGATTCTTGAAATCAAACAAGACTCTTACTTGCTCCAGCATGATATCGATGAGCTTCTTGAGACCAGCCAGGCCTTCGACACACACCTGAACAGATATCGATTTATAGTTTTCCTAGGTTATAACTCCGCCCTAATGACCGACCCCAAAACACCAGGGTACGAGCCTGACCTTTTAACAGAAACCAAAAAACTATTTGACGATTTCGCGTCAGATCTAAACACCAGTGGATTCGGAGAGGTGCTGATCGAGCTTCATCTCTACCCTGTGCCGGACATGGAAAAACTTCTATCCGAAGTAAAAAAGGCACTGGAGAAAGCTTGTGCTTGAAAACTACGAATCCGCGTTGCAAAGCCTCCAACAACAGAGCTTTTCGGCTTTTTCTTATCTTAAAATCGCTGATAAGCTTTTGTCCAATCCCAAGTACAGGAGCTCGGGACGAGAACTTGTCATCCGGGCTCTGGACTCTCGAAGCCGATTCTTGGCTGTACATGCATTATTACGGCACCTTGTGCGAAAATCGGGACTCTATCCGTATCTGAAAACACAATTCCAAGATCTATCGCTTGCAGAAGAGTGTGTCTTAGAGGCCTATCAGACGCCTATCTCGACTGATATCGTATTTCACTCCATGCAATACAAAATCTACGAACTACTTCTAGAAAACCGAAACGTGATCTTGAGCGCCCCCACAAGCATGGGGAAGAGCGCTATCGTGGACTCGCTGATCGCATCAGGAAAATTTAAGAAACTCGTCATAGTCCTTCCTACTGTCGCCTTGGTAGACGAAACTCGACGCAGACTCGAAGAGCGATTTGGTCAAACATTTCAGATCATTCATCATGGCACTCAGCGTTCAGAGCAGGAGAAAATCCTCTACGTACTTACACAAGAGCGCGTAAATGACCGAGACGATCTCGAGAGCATTGATTTATTTGTACTTGATGAATTCTACAAGCTAGCCTTCAAACGCAAGAAAGACGGCGACATTGACGATGAAGATGAACGAGTGCCCGCTCTCAACTCAGCCCTGAGCAAGCTTCTACGTTGCTCCGAACAATTTTTCATGACAGGCCCATTTATCAATGGCGTCAGCGGACTACCTACGACCAACCTCAATTACACATTCATTCCCACTGACTACAATACCGTCGCGGTTGACGTCGAGTTCTTCAACATCAAGCCTGATAGTGTCGATGAGAAGAACAGGGCTTTAGCCACAACGCTCAAACAAATCCATGGCCCTACCATTATTTACTGCAAGTCACCAGGCCGAGCGGTACAGGTTGCTAAATTCCTTCTGAAATCTGGATATGTAAAATCCATAGAAGATGACTATCTAACGTGGCTGGATCAGCACTACCACCCCAAATGGGAGTACACACGAGCATTTCGAAATGGAATCGGCCTACACTATGGAGGACTTCCCAGGGCCATGCAGCAATACACGATTGACAAGTTCAATCGTGGCGAGTTGCCGTTTCTCATCTGCACCTCAACTATCATTGAAGGCGTAAACACCGTCGCCAAGAACGTTTTTATATACGACAACCGGGCCGGAAATTTTAGCATTGATCGTTTCACTCACGGCAACATCAAAGGCCGAGCAGGACGGATGGGCGTGCATTTCGTCGGCAAGGTTTTTTGCATGGAAGAGCTACCAAAGCAAAGCGACTGTTTTGAGGTAGAGATACCTCTAGGCAAGCAAACCGAAGAACTGCCATTAAATTTCCTCGCCGGCATTCAGCCAGAACATTTGACTGACTTCTCCCAATCAAGATTTGAGGCCGGAACATCAGCCAGCAAGGCAGGTAAAGATTTTCTGAGGAAGCACGCATCATTCAAATTTGAGACCATTGAAGCGGCATTTAGCTTCATAGAAATCTGCTACGAAAGCGAATTCCAAAGCTGTTTATTTTCAGGCGTCCCAAAAACAGGATTTGCTAACTTCCTTTCTCGCTTCGTTGATCGCGTATGCGCTGGCTCGCTTAAGAAGCTGGGACTCATCAATAACATCAGCGTTATCAATGCCAGGATCTCTGCCTACCTGATGGCACCGAGCCACGAAAGTTACTTTGCGCAGCAAATTTCTCGCATACCGTCCGGTACCGACAGCGAGGAGTTATCCGAGCAAATTAACCATGCCCTGAACTTTGCCAGTCGAATATTTGGTTATGCAATACCCAAAGCTTTAGCCCTGCTTGAGGATATCGTCAACCTCAAGCTCGAAGAGAGGGGCACAGAGTTTAGGGCATCATATGGACATCTGCGCAGTATCTTCGAAAACTATCATTTGCATCCGGCCTGGGCCGGACTTGAAGAAATGGGAATTCCTGTTCAACTGCTTCATAAGCTGGGAACACTATTTCCATTTGTAGAAGAGGCAAGCGTAGACGACGCCTCTCGAATCTTGCGTGAAAACCTGAATCGACTCCAAGGCCTGACCTTGCTTGAGCGTCATTTCATCGATAGAGCGCTAGGTCGAGTAAAGCGGTAAAAGAACTACTTAGCCGCCGGCGCCTTTGTCTTCGGAGAGATCAACCGTCGGCGTCGGCCTTGGATAGGCATCGGGAGCTTTCAGCTTATCTCTATATCCTCGGAACTCGGGAACGCAGTAGCGCCCTTCCTTCAATACTTATATCTATAAGATGCTCACATAAGGAAGTGGCGCGAAACGCATTAACAAATGCTAAAACGTGGAGGCAAGCCTGCCAATGAACAAGCCGCTTTTCGACTTTGACCTCAAACGCGTCTCGCACCAGCACTACATAACAGGGAAAGCCGCCATCAATTTTCCGCATCCAGGAAGCACCACGGGTGGGTGGCATTTCCTTTCGTATTTTGACCGGGAATCCGGGGTGGCTAAGGCGTCATTGGCAGGCAGTCATTATCTTGACACCACCGACTATTTTGGCGACCTTGGCATCACAGACGTGACTGATCAGTTAGCTGACCTTGGCTGGTCTGTGGAGGGCCGACGTCTTTTCATGGCCAATCACTACCGAGCCGCTGCGGACATGATCGTTAGATGGGCATTGAGTGAGTCCATCCACTGCAGCGTCGAGATTGATGATTGGTTCCCCTCTCGAGCTGAAAGGCAGCGACTGCTTGAGATTCTAGATATAGGAAGGTCAAAGCTTTCCGAGGTTGGTAGATTGCAAAAAGCGGAAGCGTGGCTTCGTACGCAAACCTGAATCTCGGGTGTATTACCCAGCGTGTGCTCCACAGACCAGCACGGCGGGGCAAGCACATACGGTGAGTGCAGCCTCCTGGCCCCCTGTCAGCCCAGGCCATGCTCTGCCAAAACATCGGGCAAACCTATACGACTACCCGCACCGTTTGAGCCAGCGATGAGATGAACTAGGCTCTCTGGCTCATTCTCAAGGAAGACTGACATGCCAGATACCTCGGACTACAAGATCGCCACGGCGGACACTCTGACATTGCTGCTGCATAACCAGCACGCACTAGGTGCAGCAATAGAAGAAATAACCAAGTGGCTTTCAGAAAATGGAGTGGGAAGCGTCGCCGCTCATGCGATGTCGGCCATGGAAGCGCTGGACGCAAATGCTCAAGCCATCACCGATTCCATTTTGAGGATTCGACAGTCTTAGGTGCTGCTACCCCGAGTCCTGCGCACCTACCGCGCACCGCCAATTCGACTGAACGATAAGGAAAAGAATGTTCCCACCAATGGCGAATCCCAACCTCGAAATTAGCGCCACTGAATTCGAGTTCTTGGTCAGAGACTGGATCCTCAAACAGGGAGGTGAACTAACATCGCTGGAGGTCAAGCACGACGTGAAGGTCGAGGCCTACGACTCAACCTACCAGATCGACGTGCTGGCGAAATTCCAGGCTTTTGCAGGGGCCGAATTTATCGTGCTGATTGAGTGCAAAAAATACCGGAACGCAGTCGAGCGGGAGTTGGTTCAGGTACTCCACGACAAGGTGCGATCCGTCGGCGCTCATAAAGGAATGTTGTTCACCACCACGGGGTTTCAATCCGGAGCAATAAAATATGCAACAGCCCACGGTATTGCTCTGGTTTCGATAATAAATGGTACCGCCACCTACGAAACCCGCTCAGCTTACCCAGTCGCGACGCAGCCACCGGCTTGGCTCAACCTGCCGAAATTTGCGCTCTGGCACGTCAGTGAAAATGACGCCGGAAGCATCTCGATGAAGTCGCTGGGCCGTGCTCCTACGGAGGTCAACGAGATGTTCAGCTAGAAATCGGTCAGAACAGCCTCGGCATCACTCCGAGGTTTAGCTCATGCGAGGTAGCGGTTGTAATCGGGTACGAACGATCCACCCCAGCAGCACCAAGCTTCCCCCCAGCAGACCGATATATCTAAGATCGATGTGGTCGATCAAAAATCCTCCGGCCGTAGCTCCCAGCATGATTCCCAGATTGATCGCGGTAACGTTCACTGCGCCGACCAGTTGAGCGCTGCTGCCCGCTCTTCGCAAGACATCGATACCCATCAACAACCCGGTCGTCGCGTGACAGCAACCCACTGCAGCTACTGCGAGGGGGAGAAGCCACATCTCATTGCCTAGCATAGTGATAGCTGCCAGTGATCCGGCCAAAACCAAGAGTAGACGTTTGAACAAGGCGTCTAGGGGGTTAGGAACGCGTTTGGCCAGCACCAGGTTGCCCACGATATCTGCAACGCCATACAGCGCTAGAATCATCGTTACCTGCACCGCAGGAAAGCCAGTCTGTCGGATTAAGAAGGTGGCGAGATAACTGAATACAGACATGATGCCGCCGAATATGAGAACCGAGCTCAACAGCATCAGCACGATGTCCTTCTTCCAGATTTCGCTAAGCCGACTGAGCAGCGTGGTGGCTGGCTTTGACCCATTTAGCTCAGGTGGGCGAATCCACTTGATGACCATCATGAGCGCCACTGCACTTAGGCCAGACATCAAAATCAACGCGCCTTCCCAATGCCATAAATCACTTACAGCTTTTCCGACGGGAACACCTACAACGGACGCAATCGATACACCAATCAGCACCCTGGAAACCGCGAGGCTCTTGGTCTGCTCAGAAGACATTGCAGCTGCAATCAACGCCGCGTTCGTCCAAAAGATTGCGACCCCTACCCCGCCTAAGGCACGCCCGATCAATAGCAAGGAAAAGTTCGTGGTCAGGGCCGCAACGGTGTTGCCTAAGAAGAGCGCAATGCATGCCGCCGTCATCAAGGAGCGCATGCTTACACGATGCGTAAAGGCCGCAATTAAAGGAGCACCGATCCCCATTCCCAAGGCAAATGCCGTGATGAGCCAGCCCGCGTTTCCGACGGTTATGTGCAGCCCTGCCGAAATTTCAGGGAGGAGACCTGCCACGATGAATTCAGATGACAGCATGACAAACGCGGTAAATGTCAGAACGTACACTTTCGGGTTAAGCGAATTGGTCATTGGTTCTCAGTTTTAAACTATGCGTATTGCTGGCAGGCGGATAGAGCCTAAGAGATGCGTATGCATTGTCCATTTTCCCTACCCGTCCCGGTGCCAGCGAGGGATGCGTCCTATGGTTTTGCGAAACGATCTGGACGCTGCATTCCAGGACAGCCTGTCGATAATCAAATAGTGGCTACAGTCTAACTAAAAGGCAGCACCACATCCTTGAACACGTTTCAACGCAACATTCGAACCGCTAACACAATGCAACGTTTTCCTAGTAGAAGCGCGGCAATAGCGTCGAAAAAATCCACGTAATGGGCGTGCACGACGACACTTGATGGCCCATGGCACCAAATTGCTCCCCGATCTCACGACTTAGGCAAAATGGTCGATACAGGCGGAATCGCGTCCTTCGTTTCTCCCGCCTAGAGCAGCGGTTAGCAACCATGGGCGGAAGAACATCGTAAATCAGCGCAAGAGGGCTAGGATGAATTCTACGAAAAAGGTGCAACTCTGCGTTTTGTGCGGAGTGCGCGCAGCTACAAAGGGAGACGGCGATCACTTGCCGCCGCAATGCATATACCCGAAACCTAGGCCATTAAATATCCCATGGAACAAAGTCCCTGCGTGTACACCCTGCAACAATGCAGGTAGCGCTGACGATGAGCAGTTCAAGCTGATCATCGGGTTGAGTACAGGTGAGTACAGGGAAAATCCAGATCAGGTAATCGACTCCCTCGCTGGAACTATCGGTAAAAATATGAGGCTTGCCCGACAGGTGTTGACCAAACAGGAACGCGGCTATGGTCACCGCTTCGGAAATGCCGTAGCCGAGCCACTGGTCGCCGTTCCGTTTGACCGTGAAGCTTACAGCAGAGTCATTCAGCGCATTGTCAGAGGCTTGTATTGGCAGCAAAGTGGCCAAATTCTCAGACCAGACGCAGAAATCCAAATTATCCCGGAACAATCCGTTACGGCTGAGCTCGGGGCGCCGATTAAGCTTCTACTATCGCGCGCCACGCGGGTAGAGCTCAACAGCGCCACATTCGTCTACAAATTCCTATTGGAAGACGATGACGCTAGCTTCTGGGGCCTCCAGTTCTTCGACAAGCATTTCGTCTTCGCGCTTGTGTCCCCGCAGACGGAACCGAAATAGACCAGGGGAGGTGTATTCCTCTACTGACCAGCATTTGAATGGCCGTCGTCTCTGAACCCCGCAAACCAAGGACAAATCCTTGTGGTGGTTGGTAGTTCTGACGGCTCCTCACAGCTAAGCAGTCGCTTTAACCCAGTCCGTGTACCCCTTCGCACCACCGCCCGTCTGGTGTTGGCACATTGGCCGTGCTGTTTCTGATCGGCTGCGGCTTCGCACTGGTACCCGCACTTCAGATGCGGGCTTCTTGGGGCGCTGCTCGGCGGTATCCCGGCCCACTTCACGCCCACCAAGTGTTGGTTGACGCTACGCTTCTCGCCAAACCAATGCAGGAATTACCCGGATGTAAATTAGCTCGCTGACCAATTCAATCAGCGTTTGGGTGATGACTGCTGCCGCAGCTAGCCCTCTGATTTCTTCGGGTAGAGCAAGTGCCAAGGGCAGAACCACCAACGAGTTCCGTGTCGAGCTACTGAACGCTACTGATCTTGCAGTGATGGCCGGCAATTTGAATGCTCGCGCAACCAGCGCTCCAACCAATGGTGCCATGAGCATGAAACCAATGTAGACAGGAATTACGGGCAGCAGCTTGTCCATGTCTCTGACCACCGCTGAAATCTGAGAGCCGATCACTACGACCAATACAGCCGCCATAGCCGGCACAGGCATCCAAGCCCAAGCATTGTTCCAACCCTCAACGACGCGTGACCTTTTTGCACCGGCAGCTGTTGCTACCGCCAAGACCAAGGGCAAAGCGATCAGCACTACGAAGGCCTCAACAAATGGGCCGACAGATATAACCACTGCCGAGTCATTTCCCAGCATGAAGGCCAGATACAGGGGCAGTAGAACAAGCTGTAGCAAGAGTAGTAATGGCGTTGCCGCCAGAGTCAGCTTGGAGTCGCCTTTACCGATATGAGTAAACACCACCACATAGTCGATACAAGGCGTCAGCAAGACCAACAGTGCACCCACCAGAATCGCGGGGTGATCCGTTAGGCCCATGGTCAACGCCCAAACCAACAGGGGGATGGCGACGAAGTTGGCTGTGAGCAGCGCCGTCATGAAACGCTTGTTTGCGAGCCCTTCACGGAGATCCAGGAATGGGATCTGCAGAAACATGGCGTACATCAGCACAGCGATGGCTGGTGTCACCAACGCACCTAACGCTTGAGAAGCATTAGGTGCGAGAAGACCTCCGATAGCAGCGACAATGACCGCGACGAAGTAGACGGGAATCTGGTTCTTCTCTAGCTGTTCTCTGTCCACGAAATGCCCTTAAACGCGTGAAATCAATTTTCGATTGAGCAGGGTAATATCTGTAGCCACTACAGGTTCAAGAAAATGCTTGGGGAATTCGCATGTCAGGAATTGGGGCGTTGTCTAAATCAACGGGTTGCCACATTGAGACGATTCGCTACTACGAGAAAATAGGCCTTTTACCGCCGGCCCTGCGGTCGACCGGCAGGCACCGAATCTACACAGAGAAGCACCGTTCAAGACTCGTGTTCATCCGTCAGAATCGTGAGTTAGGCTTTCCCCTCGACGATATACGAGAACTCATCGCGCTCGCAGCAGATGCTGATCGTCCGTGTGCTGACGCACTGTCCGTGGTCAAGAAACACTTGGCAGAAGTAGAGTCTAAGGTCGCTAAGCTGCAGCAGATCCGCGTAGAACTGCTTTCCATGGCTGGCACGTGTGAATCAACTTGCTTGGGTTCAAACACCCCAGATTGCACGATTGTAGAGTCCTTGTTCGAACCCGCAGCAGGGACACGTTCGAGGTGCTGCTCGTGATCAAGGAGTTACAGTCGTTCGACATCAAACCAAGCAGTCACATCAGAAACGGCATTGGACGTTCTCAAACCAGCGTCAACTAACGCGTCGCTTGAGCGCTCGTGGGAGCTGCGCTGCGAAGCCCGAAAAGGATATTGATGCCGATTGCTCAGATGCGGTAGGCTCAGGTTAGGAGATGGCATTCCTCCTTAAACCGCCTTGTGCTGATGATGCCTACGTGAACCCTGGACAGGGTGCGTAGGTGTGTCTCCCTGTCCTCCAATTTAGGACAGGCTATGATCTTACCCTCCGAGTTTCCCTTTTCTTTCGGCGCGAGCCGCTTGCGAGTTAGTCCACTCAGGTCTGATGAGGTGGGCTCGCCATGCTGAAGTCATTACTGGTCATCGCCGTTGGCGCTTCACTTGGAGCCTGGTTGCGCTGGATATTGGGCATGAAACTGAATGCTCTGTTTCCTACGATTCCTCCAGGTACTGTGGTCGCGAACATGGTTGGGGGCTACATCATCGGCCTGGCCATCGCCTTCTTGGCCGCTTCCCCTACCCTCAGTCCAGAGTGGCGTCTTCTGATCATCACGGGTTTCTGTGGTGGGCTTACTACCTTCTCTACATTTTCAGCCGAAACGGTTGCCTTGATTCAGGAGGGCAGACTGGTCTGGGCGCTTTGCTCAATTTCGTTGCACGTTGCAGGCTCGTTAGCGATGACCGCTGCCGGGCTTCTGTCCTACCAAATGATTGGTACTCGCTGAGGAGATAGAAATGAAAGGCTATATGGTCGTTTTCTTCACCCAACAAAACCGTCGTTATCAGGGAAAGATGCTAGGCGAATGGATCGTCGACGTGGCTAAAGAAATGGGGTTGCGAGGCGCCACGCTCTGCACCGGAATCGAAGGGTTTGGGCACACAGGAAAACTGCATTCATCGCACTTTTTTGAGCTGGCAGATCAACCCACGGAGATTCGCTTGGCAATCACGGAAGATGAGGCAAAACGATTGTTCAAACGATTGGACTCTGAGGAAATATCGGTGTTTTTCACGAAGACGCCAATCGAGATGGGCACCCTTGGAAAAACACCTTCCAGCTCAACACCCTCCACAACTTCGGAGCTATGAACATGAGCTACGCGGACATCCCAGCTGGCAACGCCATCCCCGATGACTTTTTCACCGTTATCGAGATTCCTGCAAACCACTCGCCGATTAAGTACGAAGTGGACAAGCCGAGCGGACAAATTTTTGTTGACCGCTTCCTCAGCACGCCGATGTTCTACCCGGCCAACTACGGGTTTATCCCGAACACGCTGAGCGACGATGGCGATCCGCTGGACGTCCTGGTGGTTTGCCCATATCCCGTCTCGCCTGGAGTTGTCATTCGCAGTCGCCCGGTTGGTGTGATGTACATGATCGATGAAGCTGGTGCGGATGCCAAGGTGATCGCAGTGCCTCATGAAAAACTCAGCTCTATGTACAGCGACGTCAAGGAGTGCTCAGACCTCCCTGCATTACTCCTCGCGCAGATCCAGCACTTCTTCGAAAACTACAAGGCATTGGAGCCGGGCAAGTGGGTGAAGATGGGCCGTTGGGGGAGCGCAGATGAAGCGCGGGAAGAGATTCGTAAGTCGGTAGCTGCGTATATCCCCAAATAGACTTACGCCCGATTCAAATGCCTGTGTCGGAGGATCGCGCTGAGGTTCTTGCATTATGCTGGGGCTCAGTTGCTCCGATCATCAAATATCCGGGGAACCATATGCTGGGAATGAAGGAACGATGTTGACTCGCCCATCCCCCTCAACGGCTGATTTGCACCAGCAACTCCGCAGCAACTTTTTTCAGCATGAACGTTTCGCGCTGAATGGACTGCCCCATCGATGAGTCCTGACGCTGCATCACGGCTTCATTGTGCGTGATGGCTTCATGCAGGTTGATCCAGACAGGCCGCATACCATTAGCGATTTCGTGGCTTTCCATTCTCACGGGCTCTAGCTGGGTCGCTACTTCGCATTGATAAAAATGCGAGGTCATGTGCATCAGATCGTACTGTGGCTTCCAGTAGGGCCGGTACTCCTCGATGTAACCGTAGTGCTGGAGCACCTGTATTTCACGGGCACCAGTCTCTTCCTCAAGCTCACGCTTCAGGCCTGTGACAATGTCCTCGTCACCATCAAGGCCGCCTCCAGGAAAGCTGAAGTCGTTATAGCGCTCGGTGAACAGCAACAGGATCTGCTCACCCCGCATCACGATGTCGCGTGCCGCATGTCGACGGAATACTCTGCCCTGCTTGGATTTCAGCTCGGGGTGAACAATTTCAGTTATGAGTTGCATGTGGTCTCGTTACGGCAAGGTCAGTTAGTCATCGTCCAGGGTGGCCACGGCATTTCCGCAGTTCTGGAAATACTGTGGCCAGTGGATCGGCTCAGCGAAGCAGCAATACGGGTAAAGTGGATGTTCGCAGCATCGTCGTGGTCGTGCTGCCTACCAGAAACTGCCTGATGCGTGAGTGCCCGTACGCCCCCATGACCAAGAGGTCAATGCCGTGCTCTGTCTGATACGCATGCAGCACCGACTCTACTTCGCCTAAGCGGATCTCGGCATGCACCAGCGAGCCAGAAGAGGCAAGTGTGGTTCGTGCTTTCTCCAGCTCATTCTGGTTTTCTTTAGAGTCCGTACCAACCATGACGATATGAATTGGCAGGCCTTCGCACAGCGGGCTTGAAGCAAGCATCTGTACGGTCTTGTGGCCTGTAGCGCTGCCGTCAAATGCCACCATGACCGTTTCAGGTTTCGTGAAATGGCTGGTTGTAATCAGGATGGGGCGGTGGATAGTTCGGACTACCGCTTCAATCTGGCTGCCAAGACTTTGGGCACTGCGCGTGCTGTCCTCTCCGACTCTTCCAATCACCAGTAATCGAATATCATTTTGGAGTTCGCTCAGGCTCTCGACTAGATGGCCATGGCGCTGCTTCAGATCAGGTGACATGGCGCCAGAGATGACTGTTCGCTCGCGAGCTTTTTCAAGCATGTGCAGCCCATGCTCCAAGGCCAGTTTTGCACGCTGCGCATCCAGCGTGGCCAACTCTTCCAGTAGATGTTCTCTGCTACCGAGACCGATATTGCCGCTGAGGTCAGCGGATGCAGGGTATTTCTCCTTATCCAGCACATGAAGCAACGTCAGGGGAGCGCTGAGTCGTTGCGAGGCCCATGCTGCGTAATCGCAGACCGCCAATGAGGATTGTGAGTTATCAATGCATGCCATTACGTGGGTCATTGTCGTTCTCCTTAGTGGCTCATGAGCTTGTCGATGGCACCGGGTTTGTCATGCACGCCGAAGCGGTCAACGATTGTTGCGCTGGCTTCATTGAGACCGAGCACTTCAACCTCAGCGCCTTCACGGCGGAACTTGATCACGACCTTATCCAGCGCTGCGACGGCGGTGATATCCCAGAAATGCGCCTGTGTGAGATTGATGGTGACCTTGTTGAGAGCTTCCTTGAAGTCAAAGACTTCAGTGAACTTGTCCGCAGAGCTAAAGAACACCTGACCCACGACGTGGTAAGTCCGATGCGATTCCGTCTCTTCCAGAGTGCTCTTGATATCCAGGTAGTGCCCCACCTTATTGGCAAAGAACAGCGAAGCCAGCAGCACACCTACCAGTACGCCGTAAGCCAGGTTGTGAGTGGCCACGACGACCACGACAGTCGCCACCATGACGAGGTTGGTCGACAGAGGATGCTCTTTCAGATTACGCAAGGAATCCCAGCTAAAGGTGCCGATGGACACCATGATCATCACAGCCACGAGTGCCGCCATGGGGATTTTGGAGAGCCATTCGCCAAGAAATACCACCATCAGCAGCAGGAAAACGCCGGCACACAATGTCGAGAGACGGGTGCGGCCACCAGATTTCACGTTGATGATCGACTGGCCGATCATGGCGCAACCTGCCATGCCGCCAAGCATGCCGGCAGCGATGTTGGCCACACCCTGGCCTTTGCACTCGCGGTTTTTGTTGCTGGTGGTATCGGTAAGGTCGTCGACGATGGTCGCGGTCATCATTGATTCGAGTAGACCCACTACTGCCAACGCAGCCGAGTACGGAAAAATGATGCGCAGGGTTTCAAAATTCAGCGGAACTTCAGGCCAGAGGAAGATCGGGAGCGTATCAGGCAGTTGGCCCATGTCACCGACGGTGCGGATATCCAAACCGAGGTAAATGGCGATGGCAGTCAGCGTCAGAATGCACACCAACGGTGACGGAATCAGCTTGCCGATTTTCGGTACATACGGGAACAGGTAGATGATTCCCAGGCCCGCAGCGGTCATGGCATAGACATGCCAGGTGACATTGGTCAGCTCAGGCAATTGCGCCATAAAAATCAGAATCGCCAATGCGTTTACGAAACCGGTGACTACCGACCGTGAAACGAACCGCATCAACGAGCCAAGCTTCAGGTAGCCGGCAAGGATTTGAAGTACGCCACATAGAAGGGTCGCGGCCAGCAGATACTGAAGTCCGTGCTCTTTAACCAACGTAACCATGAGCAGTGCCATGGCGCCGGTAGCCGCCGAGATCATTCCGGGGCGCCCACCGACAAAGGCGATGACAGCACAGATACAGAAGGAGGCGTAGAGACCGACTTTGGGGTCTACACCGGCGATGATGGAAAAGGCGATGGCTTCCGGGATAAGCGCGAGTGCGACCACTAACCCCGCGAGCACGTCGCCACGGACGTTGGAAAACCACGTTTGTCTAAGTTTTTGCAGCATAGAAAATATCCAAGGCAAAGCATCGCGCACGCCAAGGGAACGGCGAGCGAATCGATACAAATTCAAATTTTGAGGATTTTTTGCTGTGTGCTTAAGGTGAAAAACCAGGCGTACAGCAGTGCGCACCCGCGAGCGAGGCTAGCGGAAGCAGGATGTTGCGAGGGGGCGTAGCGCTAAGGCGGCGTAGGCTGCCAGTAGATCGTTTGGAGTACAGTCATGCTGATGTTCCTGTAGCTCAAAGGTAAGGCTGAGCGATAAGTATACAGCCGAGTTATCGTCGATTGCCACCCGCCGACTCGATTTGGTTGGTTTTCCTAGAGCCCGCCCTGATGAGCCAGATTGAAAAGCAGCGCCAAGCGGAACCGCTGCTGCGGTGTGCACCGTGAGCTGGGGTTGGGTACCATCATCGGGCCTGCCAGTAACTTTTCATCATGAATCGAGGGCATAATTTTCAGTAAGGATGGTATTTGTGGGTTGGATTTTTTTGTTACTAGCCGGCGGTTGTGAGATTTTTTACGCAGCTGCTATGCCGCGCACCGATGGCTTTACCCGGCTCTGGCCGAGCATCTTTTGTGCAGTGTTCATTTGCCTGAGCATGTATCTCCTGTCATTGGCTACCCGCACTATTCCGGTCGGTACAGCCTACGCAGTATGGGTTGGGATCGGAGCGTTAGGTACGGCTGTTTATGGGATTTTGGTGCTTGGCGAGGATCGCAGCGCAATGCGAATCTTCTGTTTTTTTCTGATTTTGGCCGGAATTGTTGGACTCAAATTTCTTTCGGCAAAAGAACACTAAATTGAAACTGGGATGGCCTGCATGGCTTTGAAAATCCGTACGGCGGCGGTAGCAGATGCTGTAGCTATCCAGGGCATTTACGCTCCCATCGTTTCAACAACGGCGATCTCGTTTGAAGAGACTCCGCCAAGCGCTGAGGAAATAGCTCAGCGGATAGCCACGACACTTCAGACATATCCCTACCTTGTGGCTGAAGAAGGTGGTGAGATCAAGGGATATGCATACGCAAGCCAGCATCGTGCACGTGCAGCCTACCGATGGGCTGTTGACGTGACGGTGTACATAGCTGAATCAGCTCGCCGCCAGGGTGTTGGCCGCGAACTCTACGAGACTCTACTTCCAATACTAGAGAAACAGCGATTTCGCGCCGCTTACGCTGGAATCGCACAGCCCAATGAAGGCAGCGTGGGCCTGCACGAGTCGCTAGGATTCACCCATATAGGGACGTATCCAGAAGTAGGCTTCAAGCTTGGGAAATGGCACGACGTCGGCTATTGGCGGCTCGGGCTGTGCCAGGCAACCCCTCCACTGGAACCTATTCTCTTCCCCCAGGTTGAAATCAAGCCAGTGATGGGGTGAAGGCTCGTAGTTTGGTGAATGCGACCAAAGCGCCGATGCCCAATATCCCGGCCATGATCCAAATTAGCCAGTTTGGGCCAAGCTGCACCAGGATGTATGCGCATGCCATGGGCGCTACCGCTTGTGCAACCAACACTGGGCGAGCGATCAGGCCAAGGTGCATGCCCAGGTTGGTGCTGCCCAACAGTGTAAGTGGGACTGTTCCTCTGGCGATGGTCATGATCCCATTTCCACCGCCGAAGGTAATCACTGCGATAAGGGACAGCATCACCATCCCCGGCCCCAAGGCCAACAGTCCGACGATGCAAGCCAGAATCCCTAGCCTTGCTATCCATACCGGATGAGCGCTGCGGCCAAACGCATATTCCAAAAGTCGAGCGACAACTTGAGACGGCCCCATCAGTGCTCCGAGCGTTACTGCCATGGCGGCGGAAATTTCATGGCTACGCAGGAGCGCTATTAGATTGACCGCCAAAGCTGACATCACGAACGCATGTAATGTGAACAGCAAGGCGATCCACGCTAAGCGTGGATCAGCAGGCGCGTACGATGCTTTGGCGATCTTGGCGGACTCAGTTGCTCGCGGCGTAGGCAATGGAACCGTTAGCAGGTGAAGGGGCAAACCTACAGCAAGATGGATTAAAGCGAGCATCCTGCAGGTGGTTTGCCATCCATGGCTCGCATCCATCGACGCCAGAAAAGGCCAAGCGACCGTGCTTGCGAAGCCCGCTATGAGTGTCAGTCCGGTCATCGAGCCTCTCGCCCTTACCCCCATCAGTCGGCCCAGTGTCGCGAATCCAGCGTCATACAGGCCTACGGCCATGCCCAAACCCAAAACTGTCCATGCGATGTAGTAGACGAACAGCCCTGATGCGAAAGACATGGTGATTAAACCAAGAGCCAGCAAAAGCGAACTGCTGGCGAGCACCCATTTTCCGCCATGCTTATCAATAGTCCTGCCGACTACAGGCGCGCATATTCCAGCGACAAGCAGAGACCACGATAAGGCGCCCACTACAGCGGGAACGGATGTATTTAGTGAGCGCGAAACGGGTTCAGCTAGAACTGCCGGCAGATAAAACGTGGAGCCCCACGCAAGAATTTGGTTACAACCCATTGAGCCAATCAGGGTCGCATGCTGCCTTGTCGTCGGGGCTGCGGTAGACATCAGTCAAACTCAGCGAGATAGCTTTGCACTTGCTTGACTACATCTCGAGCGGTGCGGGTTACTCCGATCAATGTCGCGGAGGCGAGCCCCGTCCAATCGCCGTAACCCACCAGCCACAGATTGTGTGAAGCAACACTCCGGTTTTCGTCCACAGCCACTTTGCCATCCTGGCCTACAATGCCCAGGCTGTTTAGGTGGTCGAGCGCTGGAGAAAACCCAGTGCACCAGATGACGACATCCACCGCTGTTTCGTCTCCTGACGACCAGACAACGCCTGTTGAAGTGAAGTGCGTGAATGGCCGTACTGCGCTCAATACACCGCGTTCACGAGCGTCCTTCACCGATGGCACCATTACGATGTCGCCCAGCCCCCCAGCGGGTTTTTCAGGTTCCACGCCATCCTGTTGCGCCTTCAATCAAGCAGTAGCTCGTTCGAACAGGACACGCCCATCAACCTCATCAGGTAGAAACTTTGGAGCCTCTTGAGTCACCCAGGTTGCCTGAGCCACTTTAGAAACCTCGGCGTAAATCTGGGCTCCCGAGTTGCCACCACCCACGACAAGGACGGTTTTCCCCTCAAACTCATCCGGCCCAACGTAATGAGCGGAATGAAGCTGCTGCCCTACGAACAACTCCTGTCCGGGATAGCTCGGAGTAAATGGGCGGCTCCAGGTGCCTGTTACACTGATAACCGCTTTGGCATCCCAGTTTCTATCCCCGGAAACAACCCGTAATCCTTCTTCGATTTTCTCGACACGGGTCACCCTGGTGGATCGGATGATGGGGAAGTCATATCGACGCTCGTACAGAGTCAGATAGTCGATAACATCATCACGGTGAGGCGTTTCTTCTGATACGGCAGGCATCGGCCAGCCCGCAATCGAGCTCCATGCCGATGGAGAGAAGAGTCGCAGCGAGTCCCAGCCATGCCGCCAGGCTCCTCCTGGTGCCGACTCCGCATCGAGCAGCACGTAAGACAAGCCTGACCGCTTCAAAAAATAGGCGACTGTCAGCGCGGATTGACCACCGCCAATGACCACAACATCAAGTTTCGAATTCTGACTCACCAGCATCCTCCAGGCTCAATCGCGGCACCTCACCGTCGTCGTATCAGACTCTGCGACCGTGCTCATCAATGACCACTTGGCCGTCCTCTTTGACGAAACTCCCACGCTGCTCTTGCGGTAACAAATCGAGCACAGCTTCTGACGGACGACACAAACGCGTCCCCAAAGGCGTCACGACGATGGGGCGATTGATCAGGATAGGGTGAGCCATCATGGCATCGATGAGCTGTTCGTTCGTCAGCGATGCATCGCCCAATCCCAGCTCTTCGTACGGAGTGCCTTTGATACGCAAAAGAGCCCGCACCCCGATACCCATATCCTCAATGAGTCTGACAAGTGTGGTGCGATCAGGCGGGTTCTTCAGGTACTCGATAACCGTCGGTTCTTCCCCGCTGTTACGGATCAACTCCAAGGTGTTGCGAGAGGTGCCGCATTCGGGGTTGTGGTAAATCGTGATCTGGCTCATATCGCTTCCTCGTACTGACGTTAGATGGAGCGCTGGTTGACGCGTTTGGAAAGCTCTTCGGCGGACTCTTTACGCTCGGAGTACCGATCAACCAAATAATCCTGGCGATCCCGCAACAGCAGGGTGAACTTCATCAGCTCCTCCATCACGTCCACGAGACGGTCGTAGTACGAGGACGGCTTCATACGACCTGCCTCGTCGAACTCGGTAAATGCCTTGGCAACCGAAGATTGGTTTGGGATGGTGAACATCCGCATCCATCGGCCCAGTACGCGGAGCTGATTAACCACGTTGAAAGATTGCGAGCCACCGCAGACCTGCATCACTGCAAGGGTCTTTCCTTGCGTAGGTCGTACAGCACCTATCGCCAGCGGAACCCAGTCAATTTGGGCTTTGAATACTGCACTCATGGAGCCGTGACGCTCAGGGGAGCACCACACCTGCCCCTCAGACCATTGCATCAGCTCGCGCAGCTCAGCGACCTTGGGATGTGTATCGGCAGCGTCATCCGGAAGCGGCAGACCCGATGGGTCAAAGATCTTGGCTTCAGCGCCAAACTCATTCAGCAGGCGTGCCGCCTCTTGCGTGACTAACCGGCTGAATGAGCGCTCTCGCGTTGATCCATACAGCAGAAGAATGCGAGGTTTATGGAGCGAAGGAGTGCGAGGCGACAGTTGCTCCAGCGAAGGAATGTCGATCAGGTCGGCGTGTACATTCGGCAATGTGTCTTGCATAAAAACTCCTACGGCGGCGCCTGGTTGGGTGCCGCCTCGGTTGATCTTTAAAGCGAACCGATGCGGTTCAGTTCAGCTTTCAACTGTTCAGCGCTGATGGTCTTCAGTGGCAGCGCAAGAAATGCGCTCACGCGCTCGTGAATTTTGGCAAGTGTGGCTTCAAAAGCTGCGGTGATCTCGGCTTCCGAACCGCTAGCGTCAGACGGGTCGGCCAGACCCCAATGCGCCTTCAAAGCTGGCCCAAAGAAGATTGGGCATGCCTCACCCGCTGCCCGGTCACAGACGGTGATCACGATGTCTGGAGGTGAGCCTTCAAAAGCATCCGAAGCCTTGCTGCTCAAGCCCGCAGTGGAGATACCCGCCGCCTCCAGCGTTTGCAATGCCCGTTGATTCACCCGGCCACTGGGAAAGCTTCCTGAGCTGACGGCTTCTACACCCTCGGGCGCCAAGTGGTTGAAAAGCGCCTCGGACAGAATGCTGCGGCAGCTGTTGTGGGTGCACATGAACAAGACTTTCATCAGACGATTCCTTGATTCAAAAACTGAGGCGCAGTGCCAGGGCGGACAATGTGGCGACGAGGATGGGCACGGTCAGCACGATCCCGGTCTTGAAGTAGTAACCCCAGCTGATCGTTATGTTTTTCCGGGCGAGCACGTGCAGCCACAACAGAGTTGCCAAGCTCCCAATTGGGGTGATCTTCGGGCCCAGGTCGCAGCCGATGATGTTGGCGTAAACCATCGCTTGCTGGACAACACCATCGACTTCGGCGGCATGAATGGATAAGGCGCCTACCAGAACGGTGGGCATGTTGTTCATGATCGAAGACAGCAACGCTGTCAGCAGCCCTGTACCAAGGGATGCGCCCCAGACGCCATAACCGGCGAACACGTTCAGGATCTGCGCAATGTGGTCGGTCAGGCCGGCGTTCTTCAGGCCATAAACAACCAGGTACATACCCAAAGAAAAGATCACTACCTGCCATGGCGCCTCTTTGAGCACCTTGCTTGTATTGATGGCGTGACCACGAGCCGCGATGACGTAAAGAATGAATGCACAGACCGCTGCAATGGCGCTGATTGGCACCCCCAGTGGCTCAATGACAAAGAAGCCGATCAGGAGTAGTGCCAACACCCACCAGCCGGCTACAAAAGTGGCCCGGTCGTGGATTGCCTCGTCCGGATTGTCCAGTTGGTTGAGGTCATAGGTCTTTGGTAAATCTTTGCGGAAAAACCACAGCAGCATGGCTAATGTCGCCGCCACGCTGACGATGTTTACCGGCACCATGATCGAAGCATATTCGTTGAAACCGATATCGAAGTAGTCGGCAGAAACGATGTTGACCAGGTTGGAAACCACCAGCGGTAAGCTCGCCGTATCGGCGATAAAACCGGCTGCCATGACGAATGCCAACGTAGCAGCAGGAGAAAAACGCAACGCCAGCAACATCGCGATCACAATGGGTGTGAGGATCAATGCTGCTCCGTCATTGGCGAACAGGGCCGACACCGCTGCGCCCAGCAGTACGATAAATGCGAAAAGCTTGCGGGTGCTCCCGCCTCCCCATCGGGCCACATGCAGCGCAGCCCACTTGAAAAAACCTGCCTCATCGAGCAGCAGACTAATGATGATGACAGCGATGAAAGTCCCAGTGGCATTCCAGACGATGCGCCAAACCTCTGGTATATCTGCAAGGGTAACGACACCTGCCAGCAACGCCACGATGGCACCGAACATCGCACTCCAGCCCACCCCAAGCCCCTTGGGCTGCCAGATGACAAGGACGATGGTGGCGATAAAGATCAATACGGCAATCAGCATTTCATTAATCCGGTTGGGCGTGAATCAGCTACACACGGCTTGGTTGATCGGACGGTCGTTCATGCCGCAGAGGCGCTTAGCCTCGGTTTCCAGCCATTGCTGATTGGCGTCTACCACTTCCTTCAAAACTGCAGTCACCCACGTGGGCAAATCAGGATTCAGCCGGTAGTACACCCATTGGCCTTGGCGACGATCCAACAGCAAACCGGCAGAGCGCAGCAGCGCCAAATGACGAGAAATCTTCGGCTGACTTAGGTCGAGTGCTACCGTTAGCTCGCAAACACACAGCTCACCTTCACTCACGACAAGCAGCGAAATTTTTGCTCGGGTGTCATCCGCCAGGCACTTGAATAAGGTGGTGGGGTTCATGGGTTCTGTCACAGATCCTCCAGGTGTTTGGTCTTGACCAAAACGAAGAGCTTGATGCGCTCGTGGATGTCGTGGAGCGTGTGGCGAAATGCGCCAGGATCATCGCTGGTTACTGGGTCAGGAAAATCCCAGGCAATGACTTCACCTGCATTGGGCATTGGTAGGCACTCGCTTGCGGATTTATCACAAAGAGTGATTACGTAATCGAATCGATCAGCTTGAAACTCGCTGAGGGACTTGCTGCGCAGGCCCGTTGCATCGACTCCAACTGCCTCCAATGCCTGAGTCGTGCGCGGATCAACCTCAGACGGTTCAGATCCTGCGCTGAAGGCCTCGAAGCGCGGGTCGGTGTGCCGCAGCAAAGCCTCTGCAAGCAGGGAGCGGGCTGAGTTGGCAACGCACACGAAAAGCACTTTGATGGCAGGGCTCATGGTGGAACTCGATGCATATGGAAAATCGAATATACGCTTTATCGAATATTCGGTAAAGCGAATATGATGTCTGCTGTTTGGCATGTGCCCTAACGTTCCATGCGTGTCGGCATAACGGAGATGAGAGGATGGAGGGGAAGATGATGATCCAGGCAAAGGAAATAGCCGGAGGACAGTGGCAGCGCTTTCGCGATGCGCTGAAATCTGCTGACCTTCCAGCAGACGATATTGATCTTCCAGGCCGAACCTTTTTTGAGTTCTCACGGGATGGTGAGACTGTTGGATGGGGAGGGTTTGAAACGCATGGGACAGATGGATTGCTGCGCTCCATGGTCGTAGAACCGGCGTACAGATCGAAAGGGGTTGGGGCTGAAGTGCTTCGAGTCATTGAAGCAATAGCTGCCGAGCAGGGAATCGCTCGATTTCATTTGCTGACAACAACTGCTTCAGGCTTTTTAAGCAGCAGGGCTATGCAGTAAATCAACGAGGCTCTGCGCCACCTCTTATTTCTCAGACGGAGCAGTTCAGGGGGCTTTGCCCTGGCTCGGCTTGCTACATGTGCAAAGCATTATCTGCGAATGCACGAAAGTAGCTGATCACCTTGGTGATGGCTTTTAGCCTCGATGCCAGCTAGATTTGGAGCTTTCTTCGATCAAGGATGGATATGAAAAAGCTCATCGCAGTAATGGGGATCTGTGTCGCACTTGGCGGTTGCGCTACGTCCCACTACACCGCAGGGCGAGACTTTCCGTCGGCCAGTGTAGCGAGCATCACCAAAGGCAAAACGACGACTACTGAGTTGAAGTCCCTGTTTGGTGAGCCCTACGCCAAGAGTGCCGTCAGCGAGACTGACGAAAAGTGGATCTACACCTACACCAATGGCTCAGCCCACGCCCAAAGCTACGTGGTCACCATGAAGGTGACGACTACGGGCACTCAGAAAACGCTCGACGTTTTGATCCGTAATGACGTTGTCATTAACTACACGTTCAGCGAAGGCCCTGCGCCCGGTACAACTACCGCCACGAACTGAGATCGCCACCTTGCTACTGGGTGAGTCCGCCGTAGTCTGTATGTCACGGAATCAACGCCAACCTGGTTCGCAAATGGATACCCAGCTAACGCGACCGGCTAACCTTTGCCCTACCTGCATTTGTACCGTTGAAGTTGGACACTGCTGCGATGCCGACTCCACAGGCGGTAGGCTAGTGAGATTGATCAGCTATTGCCACATCAGTGGATGCCGAACTGACCTGCGCAAGATGTGATTCGCGTACGTTTGACCCGAGTCACAGATCACCTAAGATTCGGGGGGGGGGTCACCCAGAAGATCTAAGCCATTCTCCGTTTAGAAAATTGATTGATCTATTTAGCTCATCATAAGGATTTAAGATGTTTTCACATGGAGACCTGCTCTTCACACAACTCGGCCCTGGGGATAATGCGATCTCGGCTGTTACGGAGGGCTACCGTGGCGCAAGGGTAAACCACGTGGGAGTCATCCTGATCAACAATAAAGGGACTTTTGTGCTTGAGGCTTTCCCACCGGAGGTGCGTGTAACCCAAATCGATGTGCACCTGAAGAGGTCACAGGATGTGGAGATGAAGCCCAGATACATCTGCGCAAGGTTGAAGCTACCATTTACCAAGCTGATAGTCCCGGCTGTACAGTATGGGCTTAGCCGCCGAAACATTCCCTATGATGAGCTCTATCTTACTGAGGAGTCTGCGCTTTACTGCAGCGAGTTAGTGGTCGATATGTTTCGCTACGCAAACTCAGGTGGAGATTTCTTCCCGGAAAACCCGATGAGCTTTAGGAGCCTTGTAACCGGAGAAATACTTCCAGCGTGGTCGGCATACTACCGCCAATTTGGGATGGAGGTGCCTGATGGGGAGCCTGGCTCGAATCCTGGAGACATTAGCAAAGATCCAAGACTGACCATCGTCGAGGTTGTTGGAAAGCTTTCTGGCTACCGCCCTTGACTGGTCGGATTGGGTAATCAGCCTCTGGAGAAATACGGAAAGGCCAATGGCTGCGATCTTTATGAATGGATACCATCCCCAACGCAGTGCTGGATTTGCTCTGAATGCATTACGGGTGGCAAGTTGAGCAGAATCGAAGCGCTCCAACGTCCCATCAGCGCGTCCCTGTATGTTGGGATGCCGCTCTCGGCTGACGCCCCAGCACCCGTGAAGAAAACAACATGCTTGGCCTCCCGCAATTGCTGAGCGAGGCTACTGGTGGTCATGAGTATTCCTCGTGACCAATTTCAGTGGGTGTGCAGACATCGTAGTCGTTAGATAGGTTGCTGATAATTGTCGACCATAGGCGAAGAGATCCTAGTCAACGTGAGTTCAGACTGCATAGTAGAATCGGAGCACTTTAAGTGGTTAAGTCATCTCGGTCGGGAATTCATGTCAGTCATCTCGCGCGTAATTGCAAAGCGTCGAGTGATTCAAGCGTCTGCACCACCAATTCAACCACACCCACGTCGAAGTCCTCACGGTTAGCTTCCTCGTGAGTCCCCTTGTTCAGATACAACCAGACCAAGGACTGTTCAGGTATACCCAAGATATGGTCTAGGGCTTGGATAATAGGTGCTTTATCTGCGTGTTCAAAATTCGGCGCGCCCCTCAGCTTCGCTCTAATACCCTCGCATAGATTACGAAGCCCAGGCTCTGCTCCGGAGCCTGCGATTTTCAAAGTCAGCATGCCTTGCTCACAACGCCCCAACCAACCCCACACTTTGCTGGTCAGCATTTCCAACGCTTGTCGCGACGCGCCCAACGCCGCCCTATCATCACCTCGCTCAACAGCCGCACGGGCATTAAGCAGATAGGATTGAGTCATCGCATTTCCTAGGACGCGAGGATGGTAGTTTCCACTGTGATGCCTGAATGCATAAGCAGCCCAGTGTTCTGGCGCGACGTGGTTCTGGATGTCCTTAATGAATTCGTTGCTGTGGCAGGTCACAATGATCTGACTCCCCACGAAACGGTCGCTTTCAAATATCGTCTCTCGTATGCCCTGGCGATGCTCGTGATCGATAGCATTAATTGCATCGTCGAATACGATGACGGGAGCTCTGATACTCAGACACTTCGCCAGCAAAATGGAAAGGCCCAAGCATCTAACGTGACCTTCACTGAGAATTTGCAGCGCGTCGACGCGAGCAGCAGGTGTGCCACGAAAACTCAATTCGATACGCCCTTCCCCTGTCACCGGGAGGTATAGGGCTGACAGCTTGTCTGCGTCCAAATCGCGCACATTGAACTCGTTGTATAGCTCCAACGTCAGGGCATTCAGGCCGGCCATTAAAGTACCTGGCAGTTCGGTACGGTAACGGCGCAAGAGACTTAAAAACTGGTCGTAGGCGTTGCGTATGCGTGTATCGCGAGCAATCGCTACCACCTCATCAGCAACCTGCTGGATTAGCGGAGCGTTGTCAGCAGCGAACGCCGCGATTCTACCTCTGGCACCAGCAATAGCCTGCAAGGTTTGCTGACGATTGGAAGCTAATGTAGTTACACCGATGCGAGCCTGATTGAGCCTGTCGCGCTCGTCGATTAAACCTTGACGATCATCAAGGATCACTCGAGATGCAACGTCGCGCGCTTCGAGTTCAGTTGCCCAATCAACTGCTCTCTGCGCCAACGATTTCCCTGTTTCATCAGGTTGGAAACTACCCACCCACCATGCGTGCTGGACATCGAAACCTGGATCAGCAAGATAGCGCTGCACGGGCAAAGGACTGTGAATCGTTGCTCCTACACGTTGCGCAAATGTGGCCAAAAACATCCGCAATGCTTCCGACGCGGCGTTTCGTGCGGCAATAGCAGTACGCTGACGCGCCTGCAGCTCAGCCAGCTCTCTCAAACCTGCCAAGCCATCGTTGGCCTTTTGATACGGGTTATGGAGGGCGCGATAGTCACCGGCAAGCGGGGTATCACAGGCAGGACAATGGTCACCAACGAGCTGTTGAAGACCTAGTACCGCTGTATATAAATCCTGAAATGAAATGTCGTTACTGCGCTGTGCCAACTGACCTTCTAGATCATTTAGGGCCCTTTGCGCCGTTTCCGCTGCGGTGTAGGCATTGATGAGAGCGGCAGCACTCACGCCGAAAATTGCAGGGGCTGGCTGGTTGATCGCCTGCTCGAGTTCCTGCAATCGCCCTGGATGCTCTGCGCTTCCTATGGCAGCCAAAAGCTGCGCATAGCTCATTCCTAGACTGTAGGCATTGGCGTGGTTCTGCTCTGCCTGAGCATGTCGGATCAAGGCAGCGCCCTCGTCCGCAACGGTCGCATTATCTTGATTCAACGACGCTTGCTTGGCCACGAGCTCTTGGTTTCTCACAGCCACCAACGTTAGTTGGCCTTCCATGGAATCATTGAAGTGCCCAACGAAATCATTGAACTGATCCATACCGAAGAGAGCAGCTATCAGCTCGGTTTTCTGACCTGCAGGCTTCGCAGCTATGCGAGAGAATGCGTCTATTCGATTCTTCTCGACGAAGCAGAAGCGGTACGCGTCTGCGTCCGCCATCACAGGTAACTGCCGGCCATCAAAATCGGTTGCGAGCAACACTGGCCGTTCAAAACGGCCCTCGTGCGAGTTGGAAAGATAACGGTCAGCTGCAATCCGTTTGATGTCGCCCTCGTCCACCGCCCCGAGTAAGGCAAACTCCAGCGCTTCACACAGGCTGGTTTTCCCGCTGCCATTTGGGCCGTAAAACATGACAATCCGCTTGTGCAACTCAAATGGCTCAGGTTGTCTGAACCCTCGAAACGGCCCCACTGTAAGATGATGCAGCTTACGAAAAGCCCATCCCGCTCTGGCCTCAGCAACCTGGGGCACTGGCTCAGCCGGGGATGTAATAGGCAGGGATAATCGTGCTAACTCGCTCAGCACCAAGGATCGTTGACTGCGCTGCCTAGAGGTCGCTGCGACGTCCAGAAAATTCTCCGACACCAAATTGGCGAATCGGCGAGCGTCTTCGGAAGCTCCGCTGTCTGGACGGTGAAGCCAATGAACGAATTGCTGGAAATCCTGCAATGCCGACGTCATCCATTTCTCCCGGCGCTGCACATGAGCGCGATGGCTCACATTACATCGGGCAGCGACGGAAACCTACGACCACGTCACGGCACATCGCCTTAATTGACACAAAGCGGACGGCTCTAGCATTCCTCCCGTGATAAATTCGACTATGCAGTCATGCATGGTATAGGCGTTTGACGCATCGATAGTCAGGGTAACTCCACGATTTCACCGGTATTTCACACTGTCCCATGCCCGGCTCTCATGGCATTATCGGAACTAACGAAAAGCCTATTTAAGGAAAAGAATGAAGCTCAAGGGACGAGATGGAGTAGAAGTCACAATTCCCGCTGGAGCCCACGGATTGCAAGGCCGAGATGGAAGAATGGTCGCTATCCCGAAAGGTGGCCATGGTCTTCAGGGAAGAGATGGGCGAATGGTAGCGATCAAGCCAGGCGGTCACGGCCTCCAAGGTCGGGATGGACGGATGGCGGCGATCCCGAAGGGAGGCCACGGCCTTCAAGGAAGGGATGGGCGCATGGTCGCAATTCCGGCAGGTGGACACGGCCTTCAAGGGAGAGATGGGCGTATGGTTGCGATCCCTAAAGGTAAGCACGGTGTAGAAAATGACAAAGGGCGTATGCAGGCGAAGGGTTAGTACCTGCTAATGTCAGCATCTTTCCTACCAGTCGCATCTACTTTGGCGTTCTAGTAACAACTTTACAAGGATAGGTATATGCCTAGCGAACTTAAAAAAGTCGAACGACGCCGTAAAGCCCGAAAGAAACTGGATGAATTAGCCAGTCGAGAAGATCAGGTTCTTGTAATCCACTATTCCTGCGAAAGCTTCTATGATCGCCCGGAAGGTCAAACCCCTAGAGTTACATCAATTGCAGTTCGCAATTATGCAAATGGCCAAACTGCATCTTTTTCGATTCACAAGGTTGCTGAGCTGAAGCATGTTCCCTTTGGAGAAATTGGCAACAACTACGACCAACTAGAAAAAGAAATGCTTTCTGAATTTTACGACTATGTAAGGCAACACAAACCTTATGACTGGGTTCACTGGAACATGAGAGACATTAATTACGGCTTTCCAGCTCTGGAACATCGTTTTAAGATCCTCGGAGGTGAACCAGTTGAAATCGACGAATCTAAAAAGTTCGACCTATCCCGTGCACTCGTTGCAATGTATGGGAATGCCTACATCTCCCATCCACGCATCGAAAAACTGATGGAAAGAAATCGAATCACAACCAAAGATCTATTAAATGGTCAGGGTGAAGCAGACGCATTTGACAACCATGAATACGTCAAACTGCATCAGTCGACGTTACGAAAGGTAGATGTACTAGCAAATTTTCTTGGCAGGACTTTAGATGGCTCTCTTAAGACCAACGCCAAGTGGAAAGACACACACGGATTTTCGCCAAAAATTATTGGCGAATATATAGCAATGCACTGGGTGTTCACGTTGATGGTCGGACTCATCGGCATAGCGTCAGCAATATATTCTGTGCTCTAGCTTCGTAATTGAGCGCAGCCCGCTTACCGTGAGAATTGCCTGAAATTCAGTGCGTTTCCCTATCTTTGGTAAGACCTGATTATCTTGATGAACCAAAATGAGAAACCTACACGGTCGTACGCTTCATAAAATCTGAAGCAATAGTGAATGCTGCCTTTCCTTCACGATGATGGCATCACCTACTTCGCTTAGTCCAAATTATGGACAGGGCTAACGGTTTACCATGAGTCATCACTGAAGACTACGTGGAGACGGGTGCGGTTGCCCTTTAGTAAGTCGCAGGTAATCGCGAAGGCTAGCACGTCCGTTACTACGCTGAAACGTTGCAAGGACATATCTCGAATTTTCAGTTGTCATCACCCAAAACCTGCCCTCGCGTTCGACTTTCAACACGTCAGAAGTGCGGATCAAGTGACCATCGCCAAACCGACCGTACTGGTCTTTGCGCTTGTGGCCAAACACCACACCGATGCCTGCACGAGCCCTAATGGATACTCCGCAAAGGTACGCAGTGACCGGTATGTCGAAGCCTTGCTCTTGAGCCCTTATAATTCGCTTAAGATCAAAATCTGTATGGCGTTTGCCGTGAAAATTCACATCTAGGGTGTCCAGCATCGTTGGGTTCCGGTTGTGGTTTGTATGGATATCAAGAATTGCACACGCAACCAGGCGCGCTGGTATCGTGGGGAATTACTGGTAAATTTCAGGCTGATCGAATCATGCTTGAGAGAAAGACGGGCCTCAGGTTGACAAGTGCTTCAATCTGGAAGTCTCGCTGGTGTGAGGTGTGATACACCGCCCCCTTAGCCACTTCCAGTAAGCAAACTTCAGAACCAGACCTGTCCTCACCTACGGTTACTCTGGTTAATCGCTCCATCTGCCAGCCCCCGGACTTATTCATCCAAGATGGCGTCACAGCCATAATCTCGGTGATAGCTAAATCCGCACCTTGGCTTACCAACATTTTTTGAAGCTGGTGGGTGTCGTCAATCATCAGCGAGCACTCGCTGAGCCGACCCTCGTTTTCGACGCTAAGGGTTAAGTGATACCAAGGCGTTCGGAGCAGCCTTGAGACTCCACGCCAATGGGACACGCCTTCCCCGAACATTCCTGGGACGCCTATCAGGTCGTTGTCTAAGGTTCTGAACATTTGTCGCCTCAAGGTGCTGGAGCACGTCAGTTGCCCAGCAGAACCGGTGGGTAATCAGAAAAGGGAAAATATCGCTTCGATAGAAGCAGACTTACGATGGCCTGGCCCAAGTAACACGTAGACCGTGTTGCGTGTTTCGAATAGGTAGCCTTCCTTGATAGCGGTGCCCATGCTGGAGCGCACCCAATGACCTGGTTCGAAACGCCTCTGCTCGTCATCCACCACTTTGTGGGCAAACATAAACATTGGCTGGCAGCCTGCGGCAGCTACTTTGGCTCGCTCGGCGTCGGTAACGATGGCGTCAAGGATGATCCACTCCTCGACGGCGCATAGAGGCACCCATTTGTAGCGCTTTCTGGCAGCCGCCATTACGGCTTCGAGACCTAGCTCAGAACCCATCAGGCTGACACCAGGATCGCCCAACAGACCGTCTTCGATGACCCCATCCACGGCCCAACCCTCTCTGTCAATATTCGATAATTAGCAGCTGAGGCATAATACCGCCACACCTACAAATATATCTGTTTGTGCGGCGGCAGGCAAATGCGACATACCGTCTCTTTTAATTGGGATAGTGAAATGTCGCTGCGGAAATCTTATGCAGCAGTAGTTCAACTGCTTCGCACTCGGAAAGGCTTGTCTCAAGCAAAACTCGCGGGCTCGATCACACAGGCCCACGTGAGCGAGCTAGAGCTCGGTAGAAGCTCAGCGACCATCGAAATGAGTGCCCGTCTTGCCTCTGCGCTGAAAGTAGAGCCAATAACTTTGCTGGCACTTGCTGCTGCAGCGCATGAGAAGTGCACAGTGCGGGAAGCTCTCCTGGCTGCGCTGGCCGAAGCAGAAGGCTTAGGGCTAGCCGATACCCTACTCCCATCAGAGCCACAAGCCTTGGCCGCGCCTAGCGTCGTGGAGGCTAGAAAGAAATGGTTGGCGGTGCAGGAGCTGAAGAAGCGTGGGCTCAGCCAGTCCCAAGCGGCGAAAGAGCTCGGACTGCCAGAGAGCACCTTAAGGCGGCTGTGGCATCAAAACATTACCGACTGACGGAAGAAGACTGCGTTCTATCAATCGCCAGCATCATCGAAGCTACTGCCCCATCTTTAAATAAGACGTGATCGCTAAGCAGCCTATTCCTGAACGACGGAAGGGAAACTTCCTCCGACGGCAACCTTGTGGTGCCTCGGCCCAAACACCCTCAAGACCGTCTTCTAGCTGATGGAGCTTTGTGATGGGAACGGTAGCGACTGAAGAAGGACGCATGGTGTGCGCAGTGCGCGTAGCTTGTTGCCAGATGAGTAGCAAAAGACTTGGGAAGGGAAGGAAAGCAAATGCGGATGATGTGTCCCCTGCTGGAATCGAACCAGCATCTAGCCCTTAGGAGGGGCTCGTTCTATCCGTTGAACTAAGAGGACATTGAGCGCGATATCTTACGTAAAACCATGCACTTAGGAAAGCTCATGCCTCTAACCATACCCTATCATCACAAGATCTTCAGCTTCTCGCTTAGGGGCGGATGACGACTTATCTCAACAGGAGACTAGATCCCACCCCAGATAAGAACCTGCAACCTTCCCCTTAGGAGGGGGATGCTCTATCCAATTGAGCTACTGAGACACTGATTGACGCGGGCTGTATGCGGCGCGACAGACGGCGTGCATGTTAACGGCCAGCCCCTGTTTTGTCATGTCGTCCGTAGGGCTTTTTAAGTGTAGGCAAGCGCCCTGGAAGATTGCGGGAACTTTTACCGGGCAATTTGCACTGCGCGAAAATGCAGTCATTGCAGATTGCAATCAGCGCTTCCCGAAAAACCTTCTCAAACCCTTGTTTTTAAAGGACTTATCAGCCGTTACACTGTTGGCACGGCGGCTGCTATGCCTGTTCTATCAAAAAGAACAATTTGGAGCGTCGTGCCATGAACAGCACCCTCTTGCTTGCAAACGCAGCGGCTCTGGCTTTCTTGCTCGGATCACATTTTTTTCCCAAGGCTGACGTTGAGCAGCCAGTGGCGCAGCGCATGCCGCATTACCTGCAGGTGCAGAAAGCGCCGCAGTGGGCCGTGTTAAGTGAGCGCAGCGACGCCTCCACGCATATGGTCAGCGAGCCTGAGCTAGCCTCGGCGCCAACCACCGAACGTCTGGTTTTTTGAAATATCTTCAGGAGTACAACATGTCCAAATCGGCGACAGGATTTCTGATCCTCGCTTTACTGAGTGGCGTTACCCATCTGGCGCTGTTCGAGGAGACGGAAGTCACCTTGCCTCTGGTTGGCTGTGGCGTGTTTGCGGTGCTGTTTGTGCTGGCGCTGATTGCAGGGCGCAAGATCAAGTTCGATCCGGTTCTGCGTTGAGCCGAACCAATTCCAATAACGAAGAGACCGCGATAGCAAGGTCAACAGAGTTGTCGATCTGATGAACGGGGCTGTCGCTGGATCTTCGATCTTTGAACAACGCGTTGCGAGCCAGCCTCGCATCGATTTGCTCAGGGGTCTCCCGACCACGGCTGAGCAAGCGCTTGCGCAGGACCTCATCGTTGACTGTCAGCAGAATCGGCACCAAGGTTGGATACCTCTCCATTGCTTGACGCAGGTTCGCTCTTGACCCGTTAACCAGTACGTGCCGGCCCGCTTGCAACCATTCATCCATTTCCCTTGGAATGCCGTAGGAGAGGCCGTTGGCTTGCCAGGCCAGGGAAAACGCGCCGGCGTGCTGTCGCCGTTCGAATTCTTCAGGCGTCACGCCAATTGCATCTTCGCCGACGGACTCCGCCGAGCGGGTGATCACCCGGCGCATTACTTCACAGTTCAACGCCCGCAGTGGCTCACGCGATGCATCGATCAGGCTGTCCTTGCCCGAACCGGACGGCCCCATCAGGTAAAAAAGCTTGCCATCCATCCCGAAAACGCCCTCCGACGGGTCCTGCCTCTAGTAAATCGGCAAATTGCCACTATCCTGTACACATAGGGATCAAGAATAGCGAGCCGCATAGCATGCACGTTCTGAATTCTCCGGGCATCAATGAATATGCATTCGAAAGCGGGCAGCGATACGCAAGGATGGAAAGTTTTCCAACCAGTCCGCATTTCTGACAACTGGTGCTGGCATTACGCCTTTACCCGGCTCAATATTTGTCACAGAATTGACGCCAATGATCTGGCAATTTTGAGGCATGATGCCGGCCTCTTAACAATTCAGGTTGAACCAATTGGTCCGGATGCTTGTCCTACCACACATCCTGCGGCCAATCCCGAGAACCGCTCCCCTGAACTAACCGGTTAAATATATGCGCCCATTGAAACAGGCAATTTATTCCAGCCGTACGGCTGACAAGTTTGTCGTACGTCTGCCAGACGGAATGCGTGAACGCATTGCCGAGGTGGCTCGCAATCATCATCGCAGCATGAACTCCGAGATCATTGCGCGCCTTGAGCAGAGTCTTATTCAGGAAGGCGCACTGGGCGAAGAGCTGAGCATGCGCCTGGACAGCCCGGAGCTGTCGCTGCACGAGCGCGAGCTGTTGCAACGCTTCCGTCAGCTGTCGCATCGTCAGCAGAACGCCCTGGTGTCGCTAATCGCACACGATGCAGAAATGGCGGCAGACGCGTCCTGAGTTATACCGAACATATTGAAGCCAGCATGATTGCTGGCTTTTTTTTGCCTGCAATATGACAGATGGCCGCTTGGCAATTGAGTGTGGCGAGGGGATTTATCCCCGCTGGGCTGCATGGCAGTTCCAAAAACAATGGGACTGCTGCGCAGTCCAGCGGGGATAAATCCCCTCGCCACCGTTCTTGTACTTGCGCCCGATTTGTTTGGCAGGCACAAAAAAGCCCGTCGATTTGACGGGCTTTTCATTGCACCAGGTCAGAGCAGGAAGATTGTCGCCAACCCGAGGAAGATGAAGAAGCCACCGCTGTCGGTCATCGCGGTGATCATCACACTGGCGCCCATCGCCGGATCGCGACCCATTTTCGCCAGCGTCATCGGGATCAACACGCCCATCAACGCCGCCAGCAACAGATTGAGCGTCATCGCTGCCGTCATCACCACGCCAAGCGACCAACTGCCATAGAGCATGTACGCGACCACACCGATCACCCCGCCCCAGACCAGACCGTTGATCAAACCGACCGCCAGCTCTTTGCGCATCAAGCGCGAGGTGTTGCCGGTGCTGACCTGATCCAGCGCCATGGCGCGCACGATCATGGTGATGGTCTGGTTGCCGGAGTTGCCGCCGATACCCGCCACGATCGGCATCAGCGCCGCCAGTGCTACCAATTTCTCGATCGAGCCCTCAAACAGACCGATCACCCGCGATGCCACGAACGCAGTGATCAGGTTCACCGCCAGCCACGCCCAACGGTTACGCAGGGATTTCCACACCGAGGCGAAGATATCTTCCTCTTCGCGCAGACCGGCCATGTTGAGGACTTCGCTTTCGCTTTCCTCACGGATCAGGTCGACCATTTCGTCGATGGTCAGACGGCCGATCAATTTGCCGTTCTTGTCGACCACCGGCGCCGAGATCAAGTCGTAACGCTCGAATGCCTGAGCGGCGTCGTAGGCATCTTCGTCCGGATGGAAACTGACCGGATCGCTGGCCATCACTTCCGCGACCTGCTTCTCCGGATCGTTGACCAGCAGACGCTTGATCGGCAGCACGCCTTTGAGCACGCCGTCGTAATCGACCACGAACAGTTTGTCGGTGTGACCAGGAAGCTCTTTCAGGCGACGCAGGTAACGCAGAACCACTTCAAGGCTGACGTCCTCACGGATCGTCACCATCTCGAAGTCCATCAGCGCACCGACCTGATCCTCGTCATAGGACAGGGCCGAGCGCACGCGTTCGCGCTGCTGGTTATCCAGACTCTCCATCAGCTCATGGACAACGTCTCGCGGCAGCTCGGAGGCCAGGTCAGCGAGTTCGTCGGCGTCCATGTCCTTGGCCGCAGCCAGGAGCTCGTGATCGTCCATGTCGGCGATCAGCGTTTCACGGACGGAATCGGATACTTCAAGAAGAATGTCGCCGTCGCGATCGGCCTTGACCAGTTGCCAGAGCGTCAGACGATCGTCCAGCGGCAAGGCTTCGAGAATGTAGGCGACGTCGGCGGAGTGCAGATCATCGAGCTTGCGTTGCAGCTCGACGAGGTTTTGCCGGTGAACCAGGTTTTCCACGCGGTCGTGGTGCGGACCTTCCTGGCGATGAGTCAGGTCTTCAACGACACGTTGGCGCTGCAGCAACTCGACGACCTGAGCCAGGCGGTCCTGCAGGCTTTCCTGTGTTTTCTTTACTTCGATTTCGGACATAGGCGAACTCCACTCCCAGCAGCGGGGCACGCCGGAAGGATCAATCAGTCAATTCATGATTGGTAAAACGGTTTACTGAACAACTACTGGGTAAGTCCATGGAGGTTTTCCATAAGCCCCGGCGGGGCTGACGGGCGCAATGATACACGCCTGACGGTTTAAAACGTTGAAAAAATCACGGCTGAAACAAGCGCTTGCGAAACAAACCTGAGCACCTGCCTGACCCGTGCAAATGCGACGACTCATCTTGAAAAGAAAACACACCGGCAATGCAAAAAGCAGCGACTACCCTTGAGCTTAGATCGTCATGGAGGACATCGAATGCCGGCAAAACCCGCGCTATATCTACTGACCGCCCTGCTCCACTTCACGCCTGCCAACGCCACCACACTTCATCGTTGCCAGGTCGCTGACGGCAGCGTCACGTTTACGTCGATGAGCTGCGCAACCGGGGAGCAGCTCTCAATTCAGGAGGTTCATCCCTACTCACCTGGCTGGGTCGCAATCATGCCGGAGTTCAATCACGAAGCTGTGACCGGCATGAAAGACAGTGGACGCGAACCGGGCATCGTCGGCGGCACCGAACACAAATGTGGAAACCTGATCGATAACAGGCAGCGGCGCGAAGCGATCATCAATCGGCGAGTGATTGCCGGCATGAGCCAGCGGGACGTCGAAAGCGCACTGGGCAAGCCCGACAAGATCAACACGCGCACGTCGACAACGAGCTATCGTTACGACCTCAAGCGAGGCCGCAGTGCTCAAATTGATTTTGATGAAAGAGGCTGTGTGAAGGGAAAAGCCAAATCCCGGACAGCAAAAAGCCCGCGTTAAACGCGGGCTTTTTGGTATATGGTGCACTCGACAGGATTCGAACCTGTGACCGCTCGGTTCGTAGCCGAGTACTCTATCCAGCTGAGCTACGAGTGCATTTTGTGTTTTTAAACCAGACCACAACTGGCTGAAGCCGAGTTACTCACCTTACAGCAAATAACTCTTAAATGGTGCACTCGACAGGATTCGAACCTGTGACCGCTCGGTTCGTAGCCGAGTACTCTATCCAGCTGAGCTACGAGTG
>NZ_CEEDDH010000008.1:0-103822 GCF_979253165.1 Pseudomonas sp. AC083 | reverse complement strand
CATTTGTTGCCGCGCATTATAGGCCGTCTAATCTCTATGTCAACCACTTTTTCTAGTAATTTCAACAACTTACAGAAGAAGCTAGATTACGACGTACTAAGCAAATAATGGCGGAGAACGGGGGATTCGAACCCCCGACACCCTTTTGAGGTGTACTCCCTTAGCAGGGGAGCGCCTTCGGCCACTCGGCCAGCTCTCCGCAACACGGGGCGTATATTAACCAGCTTCTTCCCCGTTTGCAAACATAAAAATCGATAAAAATTAATGGCTTGGTTCTTCGTCCTTCTCTTTCTTTATACGCAGGTAAATTTCCTCACGGTGCACCGCAACCTCTTTCGGAGCGTTGACGCCGATACGCACCTGGTTTCCTTTGACGCCGAGCACGGTCACGGTGATTTCGCCGTCACCGATAATCAGGCTTTCCGCGCACCGACGAGTCAGAATCAGCATACCTTTCTCCTTACGCCATTCATTTCAGGGACAACAGTCTGCAAAAAAAAGGCACCCGACCTACAACCGCAGCGATCGTAGCCCTACATGCCTGAGTATTGACCAGCGCGAGCAAAAGAACAGTTCCGGGGCTCGCGCCATTCAAAAATAAAGGGCGCGGTCAGACCGCGCCCTTCACAGAAGCGGATTACTCGCCCTGACGGGCCGGAGCATCCAGTTCGAAAGCCGTGTGCAGCGCGCGCACAGCCAGTTCCAGGTATTTCTCTTCGATCACTACGGACACCTTGATTTCCGAAGTCGAGATCATCTGGATGTTGATGCTTTCTTTCGCCAGGGATTCGAACATGCGGCTGGCCACGCCTGCGTGGGAACGCATGCCGACGCCGACGATCGAGACCTTGGCAATCTTGGTGTCGCCAACGACCTCACGGGCACCGATCTCGCGAGCGGTGTTTTCCAGCACGGTCTGTGCGGCCTGGTAGTCGTTGCGGTGCACGGTGAAGGTGAAGTCGGTGGTGTTATCGTGCGCGACGTTCTGCACGATCATGTCGACTTCGATGTTCGCGGCACTGATCGGGCCGAGAATCTTGAACGCCACGCCCGGGGTGTCTGGCACGCCACGGATGGTCAGCTTGGCTTCATCGCGGTTGAAAGCGATGCCGGAAATGATCGGCTGTTCCATGGTTTCCTCTTCATCAATAGTAATGAGGGTGCCCGGACCCTCCTTGAAGCTGTGCAGTACGCGCAGCGGAACGTTGTACTTGCCGGCGAATTCCACCGCACGGATCTGCAGCACCTTGGAGCCGAGACTGGCCATTTCCAGCATCTCTTCGAAGGTGATCTTGTCCAGACGCTGAGCGACCGGCACCACACGCGGGTCGGTGGTGTAGACACCGTCGACGTCGGTGTAGATCTGGCATTCATCCGCCTTCAAGGCCGCCGCCAGTGCCACGCCGGTGGTATCGGAACCGCCACGCCCGAGGGTGGTGATGTTGCCGTGCTCGTCGACGCCCTGGAAACCGGCGACAACCACCACGCGACCAGCCTTCAGATCACCGCGAATCTTCTGGTCATCAATCTGCAAGATACGCGCTTTATTGTGCGCACTGTCAGTCAGGATCCGTACCTGATTGCCGGTGTACGACACCGCCGGCACACCGCGCTTGATCAGCGCCATGGCCAACAGGGCAATCGTCACCTGCTCACCGGTGGATACGATCACGTCCAGCTCGCGCGGAACCGGTTGCGCCTCGCCACTGATTTGCTTGGCCAGATCGATCAGACGGTTGGTTTCGCCGCTCATTGCAGACAGCACAACCACCAGGTCATCGCCGGCATCGCGGAATTTCTTAACCTTGTCGGCGACCTGCTCGATTCTCTCGACAGTGCCGACCGAGGTGCCTCCAAATTTCTGTACGATCAAAGCCATTTCAAAGCCGCCTCTGCCCATGAAGGGCGCCCAATAATCTTTCGAACAGTCGCCGGGCCCGCCACTAGACTGCGGGGCCGGCGAGCCGTCTTATAAAGCCTGCTCGACGAATGGAACGGTCAGCGCCAGCGCGCCATCCAGCGCAGCGGCATCGACACCGCCGCCCTGCGCCATGTCCGGACGACCACCACCCTTCCCGCCCACTGCCGCAGCAGCCTGTTTCATCAAATCACCGGCTTTGAGTTGGCCAGTCAGGTCCTTGGTTACGCCTGCAACCAGTACGACCTTTTCCTCATGGACACCGCCGAGCAGGATCACTGCGCGGCCGAGTTTGTTTTTCAGCTGATCGACCAGCGCCAGCAGCGCTTTGCCATCCTGACCGTCCAGACGGGCGGCCAGCACCTTCACATCCTTGACGTCCACCGCCGAGGCCGACAGATCGTCGCCCGCAGCGCTGGCTGCCTTGGCCTGCAACTGCTCGAGTTGTTTCTCCAGCAGACGGTTGCGCTCCAGTACCGCCGAGAGCTTGTCGATCAGATTGTCGCGGCTGCCCTTGACCAGGCTGGCCGCTTCCTTGAGTTGTTCTTCTGCAGCGTTCAAGTAGGCCAGCGCCGCAGCACCGGTGACTGCCTCGATACGACGCACGCCCGATGCCACACCGCCTTCGCTGATGATTTTCAGCAGGCCGATGTCGCCGGTACGGTTGGCGTGGATACCGCCGCACAGTTCGACCGAGAAGTCGCCCATGCTCAGCACGCGCACGCTGTCGCCGTACTTCTCGCCGAACAGCGCCATAGCGCCTTTGTTCTTCGCGGTTTCGATGTCGGTTTCTTCGGTTTCAACGGCGGAGTTCTTGCGAATCTCGGCGTTGACGATGTCTTCCAGCTGCTTGATCTGTTCTGGCTTGATCGCTTCGAAGTGGCTGAAGTCGAAACGCAGGCGCTGACTGTCGACCAACGAACCTTTCTGCTGCACATGCTCACCGAGCACCTGACGCAGCGCGGCGTGCAGCAAGTGCGTCGCCGAGTGGTTCAGTGCGGTGGCGTGACGCACTTCGGCATCGACGTGGGTTTCCACCGGCGCGCCGATGGTCAGGCTGCCCGAGGCCAGCACACCGTGGTGCAGGAATGCGCCGCCGGTCTTGGTGGTATCGCGCACGTCGAAGCGGCTGCTGCCGGCCTGAATGAAACCGCAGTCGCCGATCTGGCCACCGGATTCGGCGTAGAACGGCGTCTGGTTGAGGACGATCACGCCTTCCTGACCTTCGCTCAGCACGTCGACCGACTGACCATCCTTATAGATGGCAACGATTTTCGCCGAGCCGCTGGTGGCGGCGTAACCGGTGAACTCGGTGGCCACGTCGACCTTGACCAGGGTGTTGTAGTCCAGACCGAACGAGCTGGCCGAACGCGCGCGAACACGCTGGGCTTCCATTTCGCGCTCGAAGCCGGCTTCGTCGACGGTCAGGCCGCGCTCGCGGGCGATGTCGGCGGTCAGGTCCATCGGGAAACCGTAGGTGTCGTAGAGTTTGAACACCACGTCGCCTGGCACCACGGTGCCTTTGAGCTCGGCCAGATCCTGCTCGAGGATTTTCAGGCCGTGCTCCAGGGTCTTGGAGAACTGCTCTTCTTCAGCCTTGAGCACGCGCTCGATGTTGCTTTGCTGCTTCTGCAGTTCCGGAAAGGCTTCGCCCATCTCGGCAACCAGCGCCGCGACGATCTTGTAGAAGAAGCTGCCGGTGGCGCCGAGCTTGTTGCCGTGACGGCAGGCGCGACGGATGATCCGGCGCAGTACGTAACCGCGACCTTCGTTGGACGGCAACACGCCATCGGCAATCAGGAAACCGCAGGAACGGATGTGGTCGGAGACGACTTTGAGCGACGACTGATCGCCGTTTTCGCAGCCGATCGCTTCAGCCGAAGCCTTGAGCAGGTTCTTGAACAGGTCGATGTCGTAGTTGGAGTTGACGTGCTGCATCACCGCACTGATCCGCTCCAGGCCCATGCCGGTGTCCACCGACGGCGCTGGCAACGGATGCAACACGCCATCGGCGGTGCGGTTGAACTGCATGAACACGTTGTTCCAGATTTCGATGTAGCGGTCGCCATCTTCTTCCGGCGAGCCCGGCGGGCCGCCCCAGATGTGCTCGCCGTGGTCGTAGAAAATCTCGGTGCACGGACCGCACGGGCCGGTATCACCCATGGTCCAGAAGTTGTCGGAAGCGTACGGCGCGCCCTTGTTGTCGCCGATGCGGATCATGCGCTCGGCCGGCACGCCGATTTTCTGTGTCCAGATGTCATACGCTTCGTCGTCGGTGGCGTAGACAGTGACCCAGAGCTTTTCCTTCGGCAGCTTGAGCACGCCAGTCAGGAAGGTCCAGGCAAAGGTGATCGCGTCGTGCTTGAAGTAGTCGCCGAAGCTGAAGTTGCCGAGCATCTCGAAGAACGTGTGGTGACGTGCGGTATAACCGACGTTTTCCAGGTCACTGTTCTTGCCGCCGGCGCGCACGCATTTCTGACTGCTGGTGGCACGGGTGTACGCACGTTTTTCCTGGCCCAGGAAGCAGTCCTTGAACTGGTTCATCCCCGCGTTGGTGAACAGCAGGGTTGGGTCGTTGCCCGGAATCAAAGAGCTGGAGGCTACACGGGTGTGGCCTTGCTCTTCGAAGAAGCGAAGGAAGGCTTCACGGATTTCTGCGCTTTTCATTAGGTTCTTCCACGGAGGCTGCGGCCAAAGGCCTGTTCGAAACGTCGTGAGACGAAGCGACGGCAAAGGGCCGCATTATATCGGCCCTGCGCGCGGGGTACAGCGTGTTTATACGATAGAAACGGTCAATTGGACGGCTGACGCTGTCACTTGCGTGAAAACTCGACGAATGTCGCGATCACTTGTTCGATTTGTGCGCGACTGACGTCCATGTGCGTGACCATGCGCAAGCGCGCAGCGGCGCTGAGCCTGATCCCGCGTTCGCCGGCAAAGTCCTTGAGTGCTGCGGCCTTGTCGCCCATTTGCACATAGACCATGTTGGTTTGCACGGGCTCGACGACGAAACCGGCCTCACGCAGACCCTCGGCGAGCAACTGCGCGTTGGCATGGTCATCCGCCAGCCGTTCGACGTGATGATCCAGCGCGTACAAGCCAGCCGCCGCGAGCAACCCGGCCTGACGCATGCCACCACCGACCATTTTGCGCAAACGCCGCGCCTTGCCGATCAGTTGCTCGGAGCCGCACAGCACCGAGCCGACCGGCGCGCCGAGGCCTTTGGACAGGCACACCGACACCGAATCGAAATGCTGGGTGATCTCCCGGGCATCGACGCCGAGCTTGACCGCCGCGTTGTACAAACGCGCCCCGTCCAGGTGCAATTGCAGGCCGTGTTCCTGAGTAAAGCGTCGCGCGCGCGCCAGATATTCCAGCGGCAGCACTTTGCCCTGCATGGTGTTTTCCAGCGCCAGCAAACGCGTGCGGGCGAAATGGAAATCGTCCGGTTTGATCGCGGCGGCGACCTGATCCAGATCCAGTGAACCGTCGGCCTGCACCTCCAGCGGCTGCGGCTGAATCGAACCGAGCACCGCCGCCCCGCCACCTTCGTACTTATAGGTGTGCGCCTGCTGACCGACAATGTATTCGTCGCCACGCTCGCAGTGCGCCATCAGGCCGAGCAGGTTGCTCATGGTCCCGGTCGGCACGAATAGCGCGGCGGCAAAGCCCAGGCGCTTGGCCAGTTCGGCCTCGAGGTGATTGACCGTCGGATCTTCGCCGTACACGTCGTCTCCGGTGTCCGCTGCGGTCATCGCATCGAGCATGGCTGGAGTCGGTTGGGTGACGGTGTCGCTGCGAAGATCGATAACGCTCATGAACCTGGCCTCTGGTCAGATGGGGAAATCCCTTTGTGAGGTGGAATTACTGCGGTCATCGCGCAGATTAATCAACCCTTGATCGAGGAAAAATCACCGCCCTCAGGAAAAAGCACAATCCATGTGGGAGAGAGTCTGCTCGCGAAAGCGGAGTAACAGTCAGCATATACGTTGAATGTGAAGCCGCTTTCGCGAGCAGGCTCGCTCCCACAGGGGTTATGTGTTAAAAATCCTGCGCCGCCCTCCTTCGGGCGGCACAAACGTTCTCAGGGCGGGGTGCAATTCCCCACCGGCGGTAATTGCGCGCAACGCGCATAGCCCGCGAGCGCTTGGCGCTGCACACGACTTGAGTCGGGTGCGTCGGCAAGGTCAGCAGACCCGGTGTGATCCCGGGGCCGACGGTCATAGTCCGGATGAAGAGAGAACGGGATCGACGCCAAAGGGCCGTCCGCGTGCATCCGTGCCTGCGTTCGCACCCTTGCATCCCTTTCGATTCATAACGCCCTGTTTTTCACACAAACAGGAGTCAGAACATGCAACCCACCGCTATCGACAGCAAAAGCAAACACCCACAGGGCGAGCGCGTCGCGTTCATCCAGGCCTGCTGGCACAAGGAAATCGTCGACCAGAGCCGCAAAGGCTTCGTCGCTGAAATGCTGGTGCAGGGTTATCAGGAATCGGACATCGATTTCTTCGAGGTCGGCGGCGCTTTTGAGATGCCGCTGCACGCCAAGCTGCTGGCCAAATCTGGCCGTTACGCCGGCATCGTCGCCGCCGCCCTGGTGGTGGACGGCGGCATTTACCGTCACGAGTTCGTTGCGCAATCGGTGGTCAGCGGCCTGATGCAGGTGCAACTGGAAACCGAAGTGCCGGTGTTCTCGGTGTCGCTGACCCCGCATCACTTCCATTCGGGCGAAGAGCATCAGAAGTTCTTCTTCGAGCACTTTGTGCACAAGGGTCAGGAAGCGGCGCGGACTTGCGCCGATACGTTGCAGAAGATTCGCGCGTTGCGTCGAACCGAGCCGCGCGCTGTAGCGGTCTGATTCTCACATGATCGTTCCCACGCTCTGCGTGGGAATGCCTCAACGGACGCTCCGCGTTCGGCTTTGGAACGGACGCAGAGCGTCCCGGGCTGCATTCCCACGCGGAGCGTGGGAACGATCACGTCAGGCGAGGTTTTCGTCAGTGGCCGGGACGATCAGGATGCCGGCGCGCAGGCCGTTCTTGACCTTGGGGTTGGGGAAGATGATTCGCGCGCCCTGCTCTTCGATCACCCAGCGGGTATTGGCCAGGTCTTCGGCCAGCACATAACCCGGTTCCAGCTCGGAAAAGTTCTCGATATCCGCCGGCAGATTCAGGCGGAACGCATCGCTGTGCTTGATGATTTCCCGCGCCACGCTGAACAACTGCAAGCCGTCCAGCCTTTCTTCTGTCTCCGGCTCAGTGCCTTCGATGATCTGTTTCAGGCGGGTTTCCAGCAGTGACACGTTGACGCCGTCGTTCTGCCCGAACGGCCGCGCCTTGCCCAGTTCCAGGGTGAAAGCCTCGGCGTCGAGTTTGTCGTAGGTGTACGAGCTGAACACGATGGATGGTTTGTTCTGCAACAACACTGCTTCCATGCCGGCGGCGCGCAGGCGCGCCAGTTCGCGGCGGGAATGCTGGCGCCCTTCCTTCCACGGGTACAAGGCGAACTGTTCGATCTTCGAACCGCGAATCGCCGTGTGCAGGTCGTAGTGCAGACGCTGGCGCTCGGGCTTGCTAAAGAAACTCGCCGCCAGCCGTTCCAGCTCACAGGCGCGCAACGCTTCCGAGCCGCTGCTTTGTTCGTGGCGGCCGTTGAACAGCCGATTGACATCCTGCTCGACGAAACGCTCGCCCTTGCGAATCGCTTCCGGGTTGCCGAACAGGAACAGAATGCGTGCGCGCGGCTTGAGATCGCCGCGTGCGATGTCGTGCAACAGCCGATCGAGCAACTCGATCGGTGCCGTTTCGTTGCCATGGATGCCTGCTGACAGCAGCAGGTCCAGGCCATTGTCGCGCGCTTCCGGGGGCCGCACTTCCAGCGCCCCTTCGCTCAACCAGCGCATGCGCACGCCTTCGACAGTCAGTTGAGTCTTCTCCGCCGGTTCGCGGCCGGCGAGGGTCAGTTCAAGCAGTTTGCCGAGGGCGAGCATAGAGCGGTTTCCTTAGTGGTCGTGGTTGCAATCCGGGCCGTGTACGTGATCCTCGTCAGCGCCGAGGTCAGCCGGTTCCATTTCCAGTTGCAGACTTACCAGATTAGTCGCCAATGGGCGCAGCAGCAGGTTGGCGTACTCTTCGTCACCTTCCTCGACGTCCACGCCGATCAGCAGCTGGCCACGGCCGTCCTGCTGGATCCACAGCTCTTTGCCTTGCCACATGACCGCGACGCGGGTGCACGAGGTTTGCAATTGCGTGCCGTCGGTGTCTTCAAGGATCAGCTGCAGGGAATCGCTCATGTTTTTACTCTCTTGGGTGAAACGCCGCGCGCCACGTTCAGGCAGCGCGCTGGCGATCAATTGATCTGGAAGGGATAAACCGCGCCCAGTTTAAGGATTTGCGTCAGTTCATCCAGTGCCGTCCGGCATTCGAGCAGCAACTGCGGGTCCGCCAGGTCGGTTTCGCTCAGGCGGTCGCGGTAGTGCTTTTCAACCCATGCGGTCAACGAACCGTACAACGGGGCCGTCATGATAACGCCTGGGTTGACCGCCGCCAGTTCGGTTTCATTCAGCGCCACACGCAGACGCAGGCACGCCGGGCCACCGCCGTTCTGCATGCTTTGCTTGAGATCGAAGACTTTCACTTCGCGGATCAGCCCGCCGGAGCTGGTCAGGCTTTGCAGATAAGCCCAGACGCGTTCGTTGGCCTGGCATTCCTGCGGCACGATCAGCAGCATCGAGCCATCGGCACGCGACAGCAACTGGCTGTTGAACAGGTAGGAACGCACCGCGTCATCCACAGTGACCGCCGAACGCGGCACGCAAACAGACTGGAAGTTACCGCCGACCTTGGCCAGTTTGCCTTGCAGCTCGGCAAGCATCTTGTCGGTCTCGAGGAACGCGTCCTCGTGATAGAACAGCACTTCACCATTGCCCACGGCGATCACGTCGTTGTGGAACACGCCCTGATCGATGACGTTGGGATTCTGCTGCGCGTAGACCACGCCTTCGTCACGCAGACCGTGCAGACGCGCGACGGCTTGCGAGGCTTCGAGGGTCTGGCGTGCAGGGTATTTCTGCGGCGCCGGGAAACGGTTGTCGAACGCACTGCGGCCGAACACGAAGAACTCGACGCCCGCCTCGCCGTACTCACGGCAGAAACGCGTGTGGTTGGCCGCGCCTTCGTCGCCAAACTGCGCCACTGCCGGCAAAGCGGCGTGATGGGCGAAGTGCTGTTGATTGGCGAACATCGCGCCGAGCACGCGGCTGGTGGTCGGGTGTTCGATGCTGCGGTGGTATTTGCAATTGAGGTTGGCGGCGGTGAAGTGCACGCGGCCGTCAGCGGTGTCGGCACTCGGGCTGACCGTGGCGGCGTTGGCCACCCACATGCTCGACGCCGAGCAACTGGCGACCAGCAGCGGCATCGCTTCCTTGGCGGCGCGCTCGATCACCTGCGCGTCAGTGCCGCTGAAGCCCAGACGACGCAGCGCCGCCACATCAGGACGTTCCTGCGGGGCCAGCACGCCTTGCTGGAAGCCCATGTCCATCAGCGCTTTCATTTTTGCCAGACCTTGCAGCGCCGCTTCCTTCGGATTCGAGGATTGCTGACTGTTGCTCTGCGAGGCGACGTTGCCGTAGGACAGACCACCGTAGTTATGGGTCGGCCCCACTAGACCGTCAAAATTGACTTCATAGGATTTCATCAGCGAGGCTCCACGAGAATCTGTTGTTATAGGCTTCAGTAACTATTCTTTAAGACCGAGGCGCGGCCTTCGCGAGCAGGCTCGCTCCCACACTGGAATGCATTTCCCTGTGGGAGCGAGCCTGCTCGCGAATGGGCATCACGCCATTTTCACGCCGGGTGTCAGGGCAGCAGGCAACACCAGGCTCGGGGTTTCCAGCGAGGCCACCGGGTATGCGCAGTAATCCGCTGCGTAATAGGCGCTGGCGCGGTGGTTGCCCGAGGCGCCGACGCCGCCGAATGGCGCGCTGCTCGCGGCGCCGGTCAGCTGTTTGTTCCAGTTGACGATGCCGGCGCGGCTTTCCAGCCAGAACTGCTGGTAACGCACTTCGGAATCGGAGAGCAAACCGGCGGCCAGTCCATAAGCGGTGTTGTTGGCTTCACTGATCGCGGCGCCGAAATCGGCATAGCGGATCACTTGCAGCAGCGGCCCGAACAGTTCTTCGTCCGGACGCTCGGCCACGGCCGTCACATCGACAATGCCCGGGGTCAGCAAAGCCGACTGCGCTTGTGGCTGGGTCATTTCCAGCAGCGCCACCGCGCCGTTGGCCAGCAGTTGTTCCTGCGCATCCATCAGCGCTTTGGCCGCGCCGAGGGAAATCACCGAGCCCATGAACGGTGCCGGTTGCTGATCGAAGGCACCGACTTCAATGGTCGAACTGACTTCAACCAGACGCTTGAGCAGGCTGTCGCCCCACGCGCCTTGCGGCACCAGCAGACGGCGGGCGCAGGTGCAGCGCTGGCCGGCGGAAATGAATGCCGACTGAATGATCGTGTACACCGCCGCGTCCAGATCAGCGACCTGATCGACCACCAGCGGGTTGTTGCCGCCCATCTCCAGCGCCAGAATCTTGTCCGGACGCCCGGCGAATTGCTGGTGCAGGTGATTGCCGGTGCGGCTCGAACCGGTGAAGAACAGACCGTCGATACCCGGGTTCGCCGCCAGAGCGATGCCGGTTTCCCGCGCGCCTTGCAGCAGGTTCAACACGCCTGCCGGCAGACCGGCTTCGATCCAGCACTTGACCGTCAGCTCGGCGACTTTCGGCGTCAGTTCGCTGGGCTTGAACAATACGCTGTTACCGGCCAGCAGCGCCGGGACGATATGACCGTTAGGCAGGTGGCCGGGGAAGTTGTAAGGACCAAACACCGCGACCACGCCGTGCGGCTTGTGGCGCAATACGGCGGTAGCGTCGCCCAGTGGGCCGCTCTTCTCGCCGGTGCGCTCGCGGTAGCTCTGCACCGAAATCGCGATCTTGTTGACCATGCTGGTCACTTCAGTCGCAGCTTCCCACAGCGGTTTGCCGGTTTCTTCGCCGATGGTGCGAGCCAGTTCGTCAGCGTGGTTTTTCAACGCAGCAGCAAAAGCTTCGAGGACGCTGATGCGCTCCTCGAGGGTGCGACGTGCCCACTGAGGAAATGCCTGGCGAGCAGCCTGAACCGCCGATTCGACCTGCGCGGCAGTGGCGCCCTCGCCCGCCCACAGCACTTGCTGGGTCACCGGGTTCAGCGATTGAAAGGCCTCGCCCTGACCGGCCAGCCACTCACCTGCGATGTATAGCGAATTCATTATTTCGACTCCCGTGCAGCGGACAGCGCCACGGCGCGAACCTGATCGCCGGCGCTGAGTTGAAGACGTTTCGCGGTCTGCGGATCGACCACCAGGGTGCCCGCAGCCAGACGCGCTGGCGCAGCCGTGATGCGGCAATCCTCGCGCTTGCGGTTGTGGATGATGAACGGCGTGGCGTCATCGCCCGGCGTGCCGACGGCCAGCACCAGTGCTTCGCTGTCACGCACCGCGCGGATCTTGCTGGTTTCGCATTCGATGGCCGGGCCGGCGTCGAAGATGTCGACGTAACCCTGATAGCTGAAGCCTTCGCTCTTGAGCATGGCCAACGCCGGTTCGGTGTCCGGGTGCACCTGGCCGATGACGTTGCGCGCGTCCGGCGACAGGAAGCAGGTGTACAGCGGGAATTTCGGCATCAGTTCGGCGATGAATGCCTTGTTGCCGACGCCGGTCAGGTAATCGGCCTGGCTGAATTCCATCTTGAAGAAATGGCGGCCGAGGCTTTCCCAGAACGGCGAGCGCCCGGCGTCATCGGACACACCGCGCATTTCAGCGATGATCTTGTTGCCGAACAGCTCCGGGAACTCGGCGATGAACAGCATGCGCGCCTTGGACAGCATGCGACCGTTCAAGCCGTTGCGGTAATCGGCGTGCAGGAACAGCGAGCACAGCTCGGAATTGCCGGTCAGGTCGTTGGCCAGAAACAGCGTCGGGATTTCGCGGTAAATGTTCAGCTCTTGCGAAGCGCTGACCGTCAGACCGACGCGGAAGTTGTACCAGGGCTCACGCAGACCAACCGCGCCGGCGATGGCGGAAATCCCCACCACACGGCCGTCATCGTCTTCGAGCACGAACAGATAGTCGGCATCGCCACGCCCGGCTTCGCCGCGAAAGGTCTTCTCGGCCCAGCCGACCCGGTGGGTCAGGCGCTCTTCATTGGCCGGCAAGGTAGTCAGGCCGGTGCCGGTGCTGCGGGCCAGGTCGATCAGCGCGGATAAATCGCTGCTGCGTACGGGACGAACAATCATGCTATCTCCTCAAACGGGCCGCTCGCGCCACCCGTGAAACTCGCTAAGGCGTTAAACCGCCACCAGGCGCACGCTGGCACCTTCACCGACGCCCAGGGCTTCGGCTGCTTCCATATCCAGCGTCACCGGTTTGCCCGGCGCGTAATCCAGCTCCAGCAACACCGCGCGGTAATCCTGCAACTGCGCGTTGGCCACCAGGTACTGGCGTCCAGCGCCTTTGACCGGCTCGCCGATTTTCACCGGCACCACGCGGCTCTGGGCGATCGAACGGATCCCGGAAACCCGCGCATGCAGGGTCGGGCCGCCGTCGAAGATGTCGATGTAGTGATCAGTCTCGAAACCTTCGCGCATCAGGATGTCGAAAGTGATCTGCGCACGCGGGTGCACCTGGCCCATCGCCTCTTGGGCGGAGTCCGGCAGCAGCGGCACGTAGATCGGGTAATGCGGCATCAGCTCGGCGAGGAAGGTGCGGCTTTTCAGCCCGCACAGGCGCTCGGCCTCGGCGTAGTTGAGGTCGAAGAAGTTACGCCCGATCGCATCCCAGAACGGCGAGTCGCCATTCTCGTCGCTGTAACCGACGATCTCGGTCACCACCGAGTCGGCAAAACGCTCCGGGTGGCTGGCGACGAACAGCAGACGGCCACGGGAATTGAGCTCGGCCCACGGTGATCCGACCAGTTCGCGCTGCACATAGAAACTGGTCAGCAGGCTGTTGCCGGTCAGGTCGTGGCACTGCGAGAGCACGTGGATCTTGTTGTGGATCTTCAGCTCGCGGGAGGCGTGGACGAAAGTCTCGTTGCGGAAGCTGTAGAACGGCTCCGAATAACCGGCGGAAGCGACGATGGCCGAACAGCCGACCAGTTTGCCGGTAGTGGAATCTTCAAGAACGAAGAAGTAGCTCTCTTCACCGTTGAAGCTCACTTCGGCGGCAAACGAAGCTTCGCTCGCGGCAATCTTGTCGCTCAGACGTTCCACGTCATCCGGCAAGGAAGTGACACCAATCGGGCTGTCCGCAGCCAGACGCTGTACCTCGCCCAGATCAGCCATTTGCGCGGGGCGCATCACCAGCATGGTGTCACTCCTTTCTCTTCAATATTCACAGAAAAAACCGGGCCCACATAAAGATCGATGCAGGAATGGGACTTGTGGCGAGGGGATTTATCCCCGCTGGGGGGCGAAGCACCCCCAAAAATCTAGGGCCGCTGCGCAGCCCATCGGGGATAAATCCCCTCACCACAGGTTCAATCCAACAGGTGAATGTGCCCGGTATCAAAAATTGGTTCGGCGCCGGAAAAACTCCAGGCGCCGAAAGGTCCATCAGGCTTGCGTCAACTTCGCTGCGGCACGTTCGAAGCGGTCGAGACCGGCGTCGATATCGGCATCTTCCACCACCAGGCTCGGGGCGAAACGGATCACGTCCGGGCCAGCCTGGAGAATCATCAGGCCTTCCTGCTCAGCGGCGTTGAAGATGTCCTTGGCCTTGCCTTTCCACGCTTCGCTGAGCACGCAACCGATCAGCAGACCGAGACCGCGTACCTGAGTGAACAGGCCGTATTTCTCGCCGATCTGTCGCAGGCGGGTCTTGAACTTGTCGTGCTTGACGTTCACGCCGTTCAACACTTCAGGGGTGTTGACCACGTCGATCACCGCTTCGGCGACGGCGCAGGCCAGCGGGTTGCCGCCGTAAGTGGTGCCGTGGGTGCCGACGACCAGATGTTTGGCCAGCGCTTCGGTGGTCATCATCGCCGCGATCGGGAAACCACCGCCCAGGCTCTTGGCGCTGGTGAGGATGTCGGGGGTCACGCCGTAATGCTGGTAGGCGAACAGCTTGCCGCTGCGGCCCATGCCGGTCTGCACTTCGTCGAACACCAGCAGCGCGTTGTTCGCGTCGCACAGTTCGCGGGCGCCTTGCAGGTAAGCCAGCTCGGCCGGCAGCACGCCGCCTTCGCCCTGGATCGGCTCGAGCACGACCGCGCAGGTCTTCTCGGACACCGCGGCTTTCAGCGCGGCCAGATCGTTGTAGGGAACGTGGGTGATGCCAGTGATTTTCGGGCCGAAGCCGTCGGAGTACTTCGACTGGCCACCGACGTTGACGGTGAACAGGGTACGGCCGTGGAAGCTGTTCAGCGCGGCGATGATTTCGTATTTCTCGGTGCCGAAACGGTCGAATGCGACGCGACGGGCCAGCTTGAATGCGGCCTCGTTGGCTTCGGCGCCCGAGTTGCAGAAGAACACGCGCTCGGCAAACGTGGCGTCGATCAGCTTGTGCGCCAGACGCAGGGCCGGTTCGTTGGTAAACACGTTGGACACGTGCCACAGCTTGTTCGCCTGTTCGGTCAACGCACCGACCAGCGCCGGATGCGCGTGGCCCAATACGTTGACGGCAATCCCGCCGGCGAAGTCGATCAGCTCGCGGCCGGCCTGATCCCAGACCCGGGAACCGGCGCCACGCACCGGAATGAAAGCGGCAGGCGCGTAGTTGGGAACCATTACCTGGTCGAAATCGGCGCGTTGTACCGCAGCGTGCTCAACGGACATCGGAGTCTCCTGAAGAGGAACACCCGCCTGGAACTGGCGAGCGATGAGGGGATTGTAAGGACAGTTGGGTGCCCGGCCTTGTCGCCAAGCGACAACTTCTTATAGCGCAAACCCCGGATTTTCCCGGGTTTACGGCAATGCGACATATAGCGTCGCAAAGGCGCAGTTTACCGGGCGCGGCCGATTTGCGGCAGGCCGCGCAGGATACCAAGTCAGCCCCCACGGCAGAGACATAAATATCTACCGCACGGGGGGCGCTTGCTGCTGATTTGCTGAGGGTTCTTCCCAACGCCAAGGAATGGCCATGCATTTGTCTGAAGCACCCCCATCGGCAATCCCGGATGACGCAACTGACGCGCACCATGCGGACGAGCATTATCAACCACTGAAAAACGCGATTCCCGCCTGGCTGGGCGACACCTCAGCCACTCGGCGAGAAGCACTGAAAAGTAGCCTCCCGCAGCAGCCGGCCGCGCTCAAGAACGCGCCAGCCGAACAGCACGCGCTGATGAAAAGCCTTGGGGCGGCGCATATCAGCGCCCAGAGCCGGGTCGATAAAAGCCTGGAGCACTTGCAGGACGCTGCGGCCTTCGCCGAGCCCCTGCTCAAGGCCGAGCTGAAACGCTGCTTCGATCTGGAACTGGATGTCAGAAACACCTACGTGCGCCTGTACATTCCCGCCACCACCCCGTGGTTTCCGATCCGCACCGGCGCCCGCGCCTGGTCCGTGTCACTGCTCGAGGCTGCGCTGCATAACTTCGAAGACAGGGAAACCGAAGACAACGCCTTCGAAGCCGAGTCGACATTCACCAGCGCCCCCTCGGCCACAGGACAGTTTGAAACCCTGCCCGAGATCAAGGCGAAACTGAGCATTTCCGCTTTCACAAAACTGTGCCGTCGACTGGATATCGGCGCCCAATACAAAGCCAGTCTGGAAGACAATCTGGGCTATTCCGATCCGATGGTCGCGTCGGTCTTGCGCGGCAAGATCGACGCCAGCCAGAAGGCCGCGATGAAGTCTGCCCTGCAATGGGCGCGGATGAACCGCGATGTCTCGGAAAACGCGTTACGCACGATCGGGGCGATGCTCGACGGCGTGAAAGGCCTGCATGTGCATGGCGCCCCGCTGCTGTGTCATGACATGACGATGCTTTGCGCACCGCTGACCGGCATCGTGGTATTCGCCCCGGACCTGTACATGACACGCAATGCAGCGCGCGTCGTCGCCTATGTCCCGGATGACCCCGAACATCCGTTCAAGGAGTACGCCTCGCCATTGGAAATGGTCGTGGAACTGACGCGCCAGTTGCGCTCCAGGGACTATCAGCAGTTCTTCAGCCGCTTCGTCAATCACGACCAGCGCGGCTTTTTCTTCAGCACCCTCAACAGCCGGCTGAGTGAAATCCGCTGGCATCCGCACGAACCCGGCGACCCGCTGCCGGCGTGGCGCGAAGCCCCGGTGGAGCAGCCCGATCTGCAGGCTGCGCTGACGCCGTTTTACGACGATGTCTGGCAACACCTGTACCAGGCAAAGCTGAACAAGATTTTCAATGACGCCCGAACCATTGCCGTACCGACTGCCCTGGTTGATCAAAGGGCGCGCTGGGCATTCTGGGATTCGCTGGTCAACATCCTCTCTTCCATCGCCCAGACCGCCGCGATGATCGTCGCGCCCTTCGTGCCGGTGCTCGGTGAAGCGATGATGGCGTACATGGCCTATCAGATGCTCGATGAAGTATTCGAAGGCATTGTCGAGTGGGCGCAGGGGCGCACGACCGAAGCGGTCGAACACTTGATGGGCACCGTGGAATCGATGATCCAGTTGGGCATGTTCGCCGTCGGCGGTGCGATTGGCGCGGCCGAGTTTCGCAAGGTATTGCCCAAGGAAATCGTGGCGTTCATCGACCGCTTCAAACCGGTACAACTGGCCAATGGTGACACCCGCTATTGGCAACCGGATCTCGAACGCTACAAACATCCGCAGCGCCCGAGTGCTGATTCGCAACCCGATGCACTGGGTCTGCATACCCATGAAGACAAGCGCCTGTTGCCACTGGAGGATGCGCACTTTGCAGTCACCGAAAGCCAGGTGCCGGGGCAGTACCGCATCGAACATCCGAGTCGCCCTGACGCATACCAACCGGTGCTGCGCCACAACGGCGAAGGTGCCTGGCACACTGAACTCGAGCAACCGCTGGAGTGGGATGGCGCAACCGCGCTGCGCCGTATCGGCCCTGCGGTCGAGAGCTTGTCCGCGAGCGAGCGTGAAACCGTCCTGCAGATCAGCGGAACCAGCGAAGACGCGTTGCGCAAAATGCATGTCGAGCAGCAGAAGGTCCCGCCGCTGCTGGCCGACAGCATTCAGCGCTTCAAGCTTGATCAGCAGTTGCAACGTTTCATCGACCAGCTCGACAGCGATGACGCCGACGTTTTTCTGCGCGCCGACCCGACCATGCAGCTGCAGGTGCTCAGCGAATACGGTCGCTGGCCAAGCGACAAATGCCTGCGTCTGCTCGATCGCCAAGGCGAGCAACTGTGGCAATCGTCTGCCGACACAACCCTGCCCGTGACCGAACTGCGCCAGGGCGAACTGATCGGTGGCGACGTGCTCAAAACCCTGCTCCAAACCCTCGACGAGACGCAGATCAAAGCCTTGCTGGACGAGCCCTTCGCCGGACCGACGCCGTCCATCGAGGTCCGCAGCCAGAACCTGCGCAAGCAAGTGGCGGACCTCGCCAGACGCAACACAAGCGCGCTGTTCGAGTCGCGCTATCAAGCCCTTCAGCACCTCGACGACCCGCTGGCGGCACGACTCGAGACTCACCCTCCGCAATTGCCGGCCAGCATTACCCGCGAACTGCTCGATACCGCGACCGGCAGCGAACTGCTGCAGATCAGCGAAGGACAATTGCCGGCGCGCCAACAGGCGCTCATGCAGATGGCCAGTGACGAGGTGCGCGTTACCCGCTCGTATGAAGGCCTTGAGCTGGATTCGGTGAGCAACCCCGACTCTGATTCTCTGGCGCTGCACAGCCTCAAATTGTTGCCGGGCTGGAGTGGTGATGTGCGCATCGAAATCCGTGACGGGCGCTACGAGGGCACATTACTGGACACCATCGGCCGTGACGATGCGCCCGAATACAAGGTGCTGGTGTGCCGCGACGATGGTCAATATCAACCTTACGACGATCGCGGGCAGCAGCTGCATTCGTTCGCGGATTTCTATTCCAGCCTGTTGTACGCATTGCCCGACAGTGAGCGCCAGAGCCTGGACCTGCGCATCGGTCAGAGTCAGGCGCTGAAGGCGGCCATTCGCGAACGTACGCTTGAGCGCAACGAGTGGCGTCAGGTGATTGCCGATACGCCGTCCCAAGCGCCGGCAGTCGACACGCTGCGCCTGCTGGGAACCGATGGTTATCCCCAGCAGGCGCCGCGTCCGCCCCGCCCCGCTGGCCAACCGCACATCCTCGAAGAAGACATACGGGTGCTCTATCCACGGATGTCGAACCATGAGATGCGCTTTCTCGCCGAAAGCATGCGCAGCAGTCCCGCAGGCCCGCGCGCAGAAATGCTTCGCTTGCAAAATGACTACTTGCAATTGCAGAACGAGCTGCATGTCTGGGCCAACAATCCGCCCGCCTTGCATCCCGAAACCGGCACAGCGCTGACGCCGCTGGAGAAGCGCGCCGAAATCCAGAATCGCAGGCTGCTCAGGGAGCAATTGCTCAAAGGCTGGAGGCGGGAGCTCGTCACGAGCCTCGATCGGCAGGGTCTTGCCGCCGGGTATGCCTTGGACCTTACACCTGCGGTGATGGGCGACTTGCCGGTGTTGTCGGCAGACTTCAGCCATATCACCTCGCTCGTCATCGATGGCAGCCCGATGACCACTTCCGTTGACAATTTTTTGCAGTCGTTCAGTCAGTTGCGGAGACTGGATGCGCGCAACCTCAACCTGCCGAGCCTGCCGCAAGCACTGACTTCAATGCCCTCGCTGCGCGAACTGCGTTTACGCGATTGCCGAGTGAGCCTGACAACGGTCACAGAGTCGGTGCTGGCTTCCTTGCCACAACTTACCCTGCTCGATCTGCAAGGCAATGCGCTGGGCTTGCCGCCGGACCTGCACGCGATGCCCTCGTTGCGCTACGTCAATCTGTCGGATACCGGCATTCATACGGTGCCCGACGACCTGCTGGATCATCCGCGATTGATCTCGGCGCAATTCGATCGCAACCGCATCACGCGGATACCGGAAAAGTTCTTCAATCTGGCCAGCTCCCTCAGCGATGGTTACACCTTTGCAGACAACCCGTTGACCACGGCCTCTCGCGAACGGGTCAAAGTGTTTTACGAGCACACCGGCAAGCACTTCGGGGTCCGGCCTGTGCAGGAGGATCTGCAGCGCACCATCGCCTTGTTCCCTTCCCTTGATACCGAAGGCGCGACACGGGTTTTGTACCGATTGCCCGGGCCATTGGCCGAGTGCGGTGCACAGTTGTCACGCTGGGAAAATGAGCTCGGCGTACTGAATCTCGAACTCAACCAATGGATCAACCAGGCCGCCGTAACTGCCGCCGAATCGGGAGAACGTCTGCCGCTCGAGACGCAGACCCGCGAACTGGATGCCAGACGAGACTTTGCGCAACAGATCGAACAATTCTGGCGCAGCCCGCCCACGTACCCGCGCCTTGAAGAACTCAGGGCAACGGCGACGTTCAGTGGCGATATGCCGATACTCAGCACCGGTCTGGAGCGCGTTACCCGGTTGAACCTCGTTGGCAACGCCAATATCACCGCCGCCCTGCGCTTCGTGGAGTGCTTGCCCAACCTTGCCAAGCTGAAAATGAACGGCTTCGAACTGGAACCGCTGGCGCTTGGCGAAGCAAAACTGCCTCGGCTGACCGATCTGGAGCTGAAGAATTGTGGCGTGGTCATGACCCCGGAAAACCAGGCTGCGCTGCTGTCACTCACCGCCCTGGACACGCTGGACCTGAGCAACAATCCGCTGGGAACGTTCCCCGACCTGAACCTGTTGCCGGAATTGTTCCATCTCGATCTGTCCAACTGCGGGTTGACCGTCGTTCCCGAAGGACTGAGCAGCCATCCGGGGTTACGAACCGCAGCGCTCTCGGGCAACCGCATCACGCAATTGCCGGAGGCGCTGTTCGACCTCCCGGCCGAGCGCAGTGACGGCATTGACTTTGCCGATAATCCGCTATCGGCAGCAACGCGCGATCAGATCAAAAACTACTTCCGCATCCATCGAAACGACTTTGACGTCCTGGCGCCCGAGCCGGATGTCAGCCTCGCCCGGCAGCTGTTTCCCGGTTTGAACAAGCAGGAGGCCAGCGAGATGATCTACGACTTGCCCGGCAATCTGGGCGACAGCCGCAAACAGCTCCTTCGCTGGAAAGCGGAGCAGCAACAGATGCGCGATGACCTGACCCGCTGGGCCTCGGCAATTCCGTCCGCGCACCCGGTCACAGGCCAGGCCTTGAGCGTAAGCGAGCATCTGGCGCAACGATCCGCACGCTCGGACTTCAAGCTATTGCTGGAGGATTTCTGGAGCGAAAGATCGATGGGAAGCGGCAAGCGCAGCGCATTGTTTGCGGCAGACCTTAAGTTTCTCGGCGAAATGCCGCGCCTGAGTGTCAACTTCGATCACGTGACCAGCCTCAAGCTCACCGGCAACGTGACGACCGCCGGACTGGAGCCGTTCGCTGCCTTGTTCCCGAATCTTCAGACGCTGAAATTGAAAGCCTTCACGCTCTATGACATACCCTCATTCGTCGGCCGCCTGCAGTATCTCAAAGAGCTCAAACTGAATGACTGCGCGCTGACACTGTCACCTGCCGGGCAGCAAGTACTCGGCACTCTGCCCGAGTTGCGGCTGCTCGATCTGAGCCACAACCCACTGTCAAACGCGCCCGATCTGACAACCCTGCCCAAGGTAACCAACTTCTTACTTGGCCATACCGATCTGACCAGCGTGCCGAAGGGCATCGCCGAGCATCCGTTGCTGCGAGAGCTCTCGCTTGCCAACAACCAGATTACCGAGCTGCCGGACGCTATCTTCAGCCTGAAGCCCAATAGGGCCGACGGCATCTATCTGAACGACAACCCTCTGTCGATAAATGCCCGCGAGCGCGTCAAGTTCTACTACGCGGCACACGGGCGCAACTTCCGGATCAAGCCGCCATCGGCTGACATTGCCATGGCGCAGAGACTGTTCCCGCGACTTGGAGAAAACGCTGCGATCAACATGATCTATCGCCTGCCCGGGACATTACAGACCGGCACGGCGCAACTGATCAGGTGGGAGGGCGAAATCGCCCGCATGATTGGCGATCTCAACGCATGGCGTGAGCGTCTGCCAGTCAACAATCCATCGACAGAGCGGCCATGGACTGAGCAGGAAAAAGCCGCAGAACTCACCGAGAGACAAAAATTCAGCGAAAGCCTCGAACAACTATGGCGCGGCAGGCGCACCGACAATTCAGCATTACGGCTCAACACCTTCACTGCCAATGCGGCATTTACCGGTGAGTTACCGCAATTGGCCACCGACTTCAGTCACATCACCCATCTCAGTCTGCAGGGCAATCCGGCACTGAAGGTTTCCGACGGTTTTCTCACAAGCTTCAGCGGCTTGCAGGGTCTGGAACTGCAGGATTTTTCCCTGGGCCGGATGCCGCAAGCGCTGCAAAGCCTGCCGTCGCTGGAAACGTTGATGCTGAGCAAGTGCCAGATCACACTGGATCCTGTCGGACAAGCGGTCTTGTCCACGCTGACCCGCTTGAAGTCCCTGGACTTGTATAGCAATCCGCTGCAGGTCACGCCGGATGTGTCGGCACTGCAGAACCTGACGTTCATCGATCTGACCAGCACCGGAATCGATAGCGTTCCTGCCGGGCTGGAACAGCTGCCGCAGCTGGAAGTTGCGTTGCTGAGCGACAACAACATCATCGAGGTGCCGACGGAACTGACACGTTATTCCGGTCGCGGCATTGAACTGGGCGCCAACCCGTTGTCGGTTGCTTCCAGAGAACGTGTCAAAGCCGCTTTCCAGGCCAAAGCCGACAATTTCGGTGTCTGGGTCCAACAGGACGACATCGATCTGGCGCAAGGCCTTTACCCGTCGCTGTCCGGCTTCGATGCCAACGATCTGGTCTACAAGCTTGCGGGTACGCTGGCCGATGGACGTCTTGAGCTGATGCGCCGCAAAACCGGCCTCACCAGCGTGCTCGAACGCCTGGATAGCTGGGCAAACGAGATCCCCAACGATCCCGGCACGCAGATGCCGCTTGCGACCGACGCGGCAGCCAGGGAAAGACTCAACCGCCAGGAATTCAGACAAAACCTGGAAGACGAGCTGCGCCGTGCCCCCTCGTACCTGACAGGTCCGGGAGTTAGCTGCGAGTTGTCGTTTACCGGCGAGCTGCCGCCGCTGACCGCGCGTTTTGACCATATCGAACAATTGAAACTGACCACCACGGCGTCCGCCCCGCCTCGGATCGATCGTCTGCTGGAGTTGTTTCCAAAGCTCAAAGGCATCGACATCCGCGACTACCCGCTGGGCGAGATTCCCACCCGGATATTCGCCATGGACCGGCTGCGCAGTCTGTATCTGCCTGGCTGTGAGATCACGCTGACTGCGCAGGCCGCAGAAGCATTCGCAACGCTGAGGAACCTGAGTTCCGTGGACCTCAGCGACAATCCGCTGGATATGACTCCTGATCTGAGTCATTTCCCGCAGATGACTGATGTGCGCCTGGGCAACTGTGCCTTGAGCAAGGTGCCTGACGGCCTGTTCGGACTGCCTCGATTGATGTACGCGGACTTGTCCGGGAACGCGATCACCGAGTTGCCGGGCGAGTTTCCTTCACAGCCCGGCGAGGTGTTGACCGAATACGACTTCAGCGACAACCCGCTGACTGCCGAAAGTTTGCAGCGCCTGCAGCGGTATGAGGCGGCGTATCAATTGCGCGTGCTGGAGCAGCAGTCGAGCAACGACAACGCGTATCAGACGATTGAGGATTTCCATGATTTTTCCCCAAGCATCGAAATCGATTGAAGTCGGCCCGCGCTCAGCCACGCTCCGGCGGCACTGACGACAATTCGAACGGGCTGCTGCTGCGTCGCTGGTTGCGATCTTCCCGCGGCGTGGCCCCGAAGAAATTGCGATAGGCGCTGGAGAAGTGCGGCCCCGAGGAGAAGCCGCACGACAGGCCGATCTGGATGATCGACTTGCTGGTCTGCATCAACATTTGCCGGGCCTTGTTCAGGCGCAATTCCAGGTAGTACTGGCTCGGCACGCGGTTGAGGTATTGCTTGAAGATCCGCTCCAGTTGCCGACGGGATACGCACACGTGCTGGGCGATTTCGTCGGTGGTCAGCGGCTCTTCGATGTTGGCTTCCATCAGCAACACCGCCTGGGTGAGCTTCGGATGACTGGAGCCGAGGCGATTCTGCAACGGAATGCGCTGACGCTCACCACCCTCGCGGATGCGCTCGACCACCAGTTCTTCCGACACCGCACCGGCCAGCTCGGCGCCGTGATCACGGGCCAGCACCGCCAGCAACAGGTCGAGCACCGACATGCCACCGCAAGCGGTCAGGCGATCGCGATCCCAGTCGAACAGATGACTGGTGGCGATGACTTTCGGGAAGCGCTCAGCGAAATCGTCCTGCCAGCGCCAGTGCACGGCGGCGCGATAACCGTCGAGCAAACCGAGCTGGGCCAGCGGATAGACACCGGCCGACAGACCACCGATCACGCAACCGGCACGCACCAGTTGCTTGAGCGCACTGCTCAGCGCCGGCGCCAGGGTGGTCGGCGGCTCGTCAGCGAGCAGGAACAGTTTCTGGAAATTCTCGAGCTTGCCGGCCCAGGGTTCGCCGGGCAATTGCCAGGCCCCTTCGCTCTGCGGCTCGGCCTGCAAGAACGACAGCTCGTAAACCACGTCCGGGTGCACCCGCTGCGCAACACGCAAGGCCTCCTCCGCCAGCGCCAGCGTCAACGCTTTAGTGCTGGGCCAAATCAGGAAACCAATTCGATGGGCAGTCATGGGCGGGCAATCCGAAACGAACAACGGTGATGAAGGCATGGGCCAATGCTAGCCCGGAAATGAACACAAATCCTGAGTCCGACACAGATCCATGTAGGAGCTGCCGAAGGCTGCGATCTTTTGATTTTCGAAAACAGGATCAAAAGATCGCAGCCTCGTTGCACTCGTCAGCTCCCACAGGGGATCTGAGCCAGCCAGGAGATCGCGAAGCATGACCTAATCTGGTGCACAACGGCAGCCCTGATTTATTTCAGGCTACCCGACAGGAATTGCTGCAAGCGCTCCGATTGCGGGTTGACCAGCACTTCGCGCGGGTTGCCGCTTTCTTCGACGACGCCTTTGTGCAAGAACACCAACTGGTTCGACACTTCACGGGCGAAGCCCATTTCGTGGGTCACCACGACCATGGTGCGGCCTTCCTGCGCCAGCGCCTGCATGACTTTCAACACGTCGCCGACCAGTTCCGGGTCGAGGGCCGAGGTCGGTTCGTCGAACAGCATCACTTCCGGCTCCATCGCCAGCGCTCGGGCGATCGCTACACGCTGCTGCTCGCCGCCGGACATGTGCCCCGGGAACGCGTCTTTGCGATGGGCCACGCCAACCTTGTTCAGGTAGTACTCGGCTTTTTCCCGAGCTTCGTACTTGGGTACGCCGAGCACGTGCACCGGCGCTTCCATGATGTTTTCAATCGCGGTCATGTGCGACCACAGGTTGAAATGCTGGAACACCATCGACAGGCGCGAACGCATGCGTTGCAGCTGCTTCGGATCAGCGGCTTTCAGCGCGCCGTCCTTGTTCGCCACCAGTTTCAGCTCTTCGTTGTTGAGCAGGATCTTGCCGGCGTGCGGCTGCTCGAGCAGGTTGATGCAGCGCAGGAAAGTACTTTTGCCGGAGCCACTGGAGCCGATGATGCTGATCACATCGCCGGCGGCGGCTTTCAGGGACACGCCCTTGAGCACTTCGTGACTGCCATAGCGTTTATGCAGGTCTTGGACTTCAAGTTTGTACATGCGGTCGGTTCTCACAAAAACAGTCAGTCAGTCGTTGAGCAAGCGCCCGTGACGCAGCGCTTCGCGCCCCGCCACCTTGGCCAGCCAGAAACCGGGTTGGGCATAGCGCAGCCGTTCAATGGCAAACAGCACCCCGGACGTACCAGCACATACCGTGCTGACCCGATCGGACACAGGGTCGATCACTTGAAAAATCTCGTCGCCCGCCTCGACCCATTCGCCGGGCTTGCGGGAAAAACTCACCACACCGGGGTGCGGTGCGAACAACAATTCGGTGCCTTCGAACGGCATGCCTTCGCACGGTTCGAAGGCCGGGTCCGGCCACTCGCCGGTGATCAGACCTTGCTCGGCAAGGAACGCCAGAATGCCTTCAGCATAAGCCTCGGCTTCGACGCGGCCAGTGTCGGCCTGCCCGCCCAGCTCGATGGTCGTCGCCAGACACGCCAGCGGAATCTGCGCCTCGGGAAACTGCCGCGACAGGCGCAGCCATGGCAACGAGCAGGCTTCATCGAACGAGCTGCCGCCGGAATCTTCTGCGAGCAAAGCAACCTTGACGTGCAGGTGCGCCGACAGCGAACGCCACTGCGGCCAGTGCTGCGGCAGCGCGTACATGTGCAGCGCGGCTTCGGCATCGCAGTGCAGATCCAGCACCACATCGGCGGTGCAGGCGTGGCTGAGCAGCACACGCTGCATGCCTTGCAACTGGCTGCTCGCTTCAGGCAAGCCGGCCAAGTGGTCGGCCATTGCCTGGCGGATCAGGCGCACGTTGGCATGGGGATCATCACCGAGCTTGTCGCCCAGTGCCGCCGCGACCGGCGCGCTGAGCTCGACGAAATCACGGTTGAAATTCTTGCCGCTGCCCGCCTCGAAACGGCCCTGGAAATTGCCTTGCAGCAATTGCCCTAGACCGATCGGATTGGCCACCGGCACCAGCTCGATCACGCCGTTGAGCAAGCCTTGGGCTTCGAGTTCGCCGAGGCGCTTTTTCAGCTCCCAGGCGGTGCGCATGCCCGGCAGTTCATCGGCGTGCAGGCTGGCCTGGAGGTAGGCCTTGCGCTCGCCGCTGCCGAAACGGAAAACCGAAACCTTGCGCTCGCTGCCCAAGTGGCTCCACGGCAATACATGGTCGATGCGTTGCATATCAGTGCTTCCGTGGCGCGAGGTAGCTCAACCAGCGACGCTCGGCCAGTTTGAACAGTTTGACCAGAATGAAGGTCAGGCACAGGTAGAACACGCCGGCGGTGATGTACGCCTCGAACGGCAGGTAGAACTGCGCATTGACGGTACGTGCCGCGCCAGTGATGTCGATCAAGGTCACAATCGACGCCAGACTGGTGGTCTGCAGCATCATGATCACTTCGTTGCTGTACTGCGGCAGCGCGCGGCGCAGGGCCGACGGCAGCAGGATGCGCTTGTACAGTTTGAAGCGCGACATGCCCATGGCCTTGGCCGCTTCGATCTCACCGTTCGGCGTGGCCTTGAGGCTGCCGGCAATGATTTCTGCGGTGTAGGCGCTGGTGTTCACGGCAAAAGCCAGACAGGCACAGAACGTTGCGCTGGACAGCCACGGCCACAGGAAGCTTTCGCGTACTGCTTCGAACTGGGCCAGACCGTAGTAGATCAGGAACAGCTGCACCAGCATCGGCGTGCCGCGAATCACGTAGGTGTACAGCCACGCGGCGCCGTTGACGAACGGGTTTTTCGAGACGCGCATCAGCCCCAGCGGCAACGCCGCGAGCAAACCGAAGAACAGCGACAGCGCGAGCAGTTTGAGGGTGGTCAGCAGGCCGCTGAAGTACAGCGGCAGTGCCTCCCAGATGACGTTGTAGTCGAAGATCATAGATCAGCCGCCCTTACGCCTACCGAGTAGCGCTTCTCAAGGTGACGCAATGCCAGCAACGAAACACTGGTGATCACCAGATACATCGCCGCCACTGCGAGGAAGAAGGTGAAAGGCTCGCGCGTGGCATCCGCCGCCTGCTTGGCCTTGAACATCATGTCTTGCAGACCGACCACGGAAATCAGCGCGGTGGCCTTGGTCAGTACCAGCCAGTTGTTGGTGAAGCCGGGAATCGCCAGACGAATCATCTGCGGCACCATCACCCGGAAGAACACCTGAAAACTGCTCATGCCGTACGCCATGCCCGCTTCGGCCTGGCCCTTGGGGATCGCCATGAACGCGCCACGGAAGGTTTCCGAGAGGTACGCACCGAAGATGAAACCGAGGGTGCCGATACCGGCGGCCAGCGGGTTCAGGTCGATGTAGTCGTCATAGCCGAGCATCGGCGCGACGCGGTTGAGCAAGTCCTGACCGCCGTAGAAGATCAGCAGGATCAGCACCAGATCGGGAATGCCGCGGATCACCGTCGAATACAGGTCGCCCAGCCACGCCAGCCAGCGCACCGGCGACAGGCGCAACGCGACACCGATCAGCCCGAGAACGATGGCCAGAGCCATGGACGACAAGGCGAGCTGAAGCGTCAGCCATGCGCCATCGAGGATGACAGCCCCGTAGCCTTTCAACATGATTCAGGTCCTCGAAAGTTGGGATGAAAAAATGGCGCAAACCGCAGAGATTCTGTTGCTTGCGCCATTTCGGACTTGTCGCAGAGACGTCTTACTTGCCGTAGATGTCGAAGGCGAAGTACTTGTCCTGGATTGCTTTGTATTTGCCGTTTTCGCGGATGGCCGCGATGGCAGTGTTGATCTTGTCTTTCAGGGCGTCGCCCTTGCGCACTGCGATACCTACGCCGTCGCCGAAGTATTTGACGTCGGTGAAGGCCGGGCCAACGAATGCGAAGCCTTTGCCGGCGTCGGTTTTCAGGAAACCATCGTCCAGCAGGGTGGCGTCAGCCACGGTACCGTCGAGGCGACCGGCAGCCACGTCGAGGTAGATTTCGTTCTGCGAGCCGTACGGCTTGATCTCGGCGCCCAGTGGAGCGAGAACTTCGCGGGCGAAACGCTCGTGGATCGAGCCACGCTGTACGCCGATGTTCTTGCCTTTCAGCTCAGCCAGACCTTCGCTGACCTGAGTGCCGGCCTTCATGACCAGACGCGCCGGAGTGTTGTAGTACTTGTTGGTGAAGTCGACCGACTTCTTGCGATCTTCGGTGATCGACATCGACGACAGGATGGCGTCGATCTTGCGCACTTTGAGAGCCGGGATCAGACCGTCGAACTCTTGCTCGACCCACACACACTTGACCTTCATCTCTTCGCACAGCGCGTTGCCGATGTCGTAGTCGAAACCGACGATGCTGCCGTCCGGTGCTTTCGAAGCGAATGGAGGGTAAGCCGCTTCGATGCCGATCTTCACAGGTTTTTCGTCAGCGACGGCATTCAGCGACAGCACGGACAGTGCCAGGGCGCCAAGCAGCACACGTTTCTTCATCTTGGGACTCCATCGGTAAAGGGCAAAAACGGCAGAGTGAGCGACAGCCCAATATGCGAATGGGTGAATCGGAAATCGGTTGCGCATCGGCGGAAATTTCCCGTTGAAACCGCAGGCGATTTCAACGTCAGCCACGATGAGCGAGTGATCGGCATTCTAACGACAGGCCCGAAGCCGATATTTCTTCAATGCGACAACTAATTACAGATGCACCGAGAAAGCGGTTTGAGCTCATTGACAGCCCTGCAATTTCATGCAAGAGCGAAAGACAGTGAACCGATACATATTGCAAGTTGCGGGCCCATTATTCGCAAACCCTTCTAATCCGGCAAGCGCAGCGTTATGTCTTATTTTTCCGCGGGGCTTTGGAGGCTCTAAAACGGCGCACCGCGTTTCCCTTCGCCCCGGTTTGGCGCGGGCGGTTACACATTGGGTTGTGGCGGGTAACAGCGGGAAAGGCCTGACGGTGCAGATCGATAATTATTGGTTGGGGTGTTGCGGTTTCCTACAGCTGACTACTGCGGTGTCTGACAGATCTCCTTCGCGAGCAGGCTCGCTCCCACATTTGAAATGCGCCCGTTTCCTTGTGGGAGCGAGCCTGCTCGCGAAGAGGCCAGCCCGATCGACACAAATCCACCAGACACAAAAAAGCCCCGCCCGGCATCACCGGACAGGGCTCCTATGTTTCTAACGCTTAAGCAACATTCATGGTCTTGTGCGTATCAATCAAATGCTGCACCACACCCGGATCCGCCAGGGTCGAGATATCGCCCAGCCCATCGTATTCCGCCGTGGCGATCTTGCGCAGGATGCGGCGCATGATCTTGCCCGAACGGGTCTTCGGCAGCCCCGGCGCCCACTGGATCACGTCCGGCGAAGCAATCGGGCCGATCTCCTTGCGCACCCAGTTCTTCAACTCCAGGCGCAGTTGCTCGGTCGGCTCCTCGCCATTCTTCAAGGTCACGTAGACATAGATGCCCTGCCCCTTGATGTCATGCGGCACGCCCACCACCGCAGCTTCGGCCACCTTCGGATGCGCGACCATCGCGCTCTCGATCTCGGCGGTGCCCATGCGGTGGCCGGAGACGTTGAGCACATCGTCCACGCGCCCGGTGATCCAGTAGTAACCGTCGGCATCGCGACGCGCGCCGTCACCGGTGAAGTACATGCCACGGAAGGTCTTGAAGTAGGTATCGACGAAACGATCATGATCGCCGTACAGCGTACGCGCCTGGCCTGGCCACGAATCGAGAATCACCAGATTGCCTTCGGCCTCGCCCTCGATGATGTTGCCGAGGTTGTCGACCAGCGCCGGCACCACACCGAAGAACGGACGCGCCGCCGAACCCGGCTTCAGCGCGTGGGCACCCGGCAGCGGGCTCATCATGTTGCCGCCAGTCTCGGTCTGCCACCAGGTATCGACGATCGGGCAACGCGACTTGCCGACATTCTTGTAGTACCAGTCCCAGGCTTCCGGGTTGATCGGCTCACCCACCGAACCGAGCAGACGCAGGCTGCTGCCATCGGCGCCTTCCACGGCAGCCTGACCCGAGGCCATCATCGCGCGGATCGCGGTCGGCGCGGTGTAGAGGATGTTGACCTTGTGCTTGTCGATGATCTTCGCCACCCGGGTGATATCCGGGTAGTTCGGCACACCTTCGAACAGCACGGTGGTCGCGCCGTTGGCCAGCGGGCCGTAGACGATGTAACTGTGGCCGGTGACCCAGCCGACGTCGGCGGTGCACCAGTAGATTTCGCCCGGACGGTAGTCGAACACGCGTTCGTGGGTCATCGCCGCATACAGCAGATAACCGCCGGTGGTGTGCTGCACGCCCTTCGGCTTGCCAGTGGAACCGGAGGTATAAAGGATGAACAACGCTTCTTCGGCGCCCATCTCTTTCGGCGCGCAAACGGTGCCCGCGACTTTCATCAGGTCTTCGTACCAGATGTCGCGATGCTGGTTCCACTTGATGTCGCCACCGGTGCGCTTGCAGACGATGACTTTCTGGATGCTGCTGGTTTCCGGGTTGGTCAGGGCGTCGTCGACATTGGCCTTGAGGGAAATCTTCTTGCCGGCACGGATGCCTTCGTCAGCGGTGATCACCACTTTCGAACGGCAATCGATGATGCGACCGGCCAGGGCTTCCGGCGAGAAACCGCCGAACACCACCGAGTGAATCGCGCCGATCCGGGTGCAAGCCAACATGGCGACCACGGCTTCGGGAATCATCGGCATGTAAATGGTTACCACATCGCCACGGTGCACGTCCTGGCCACGCAGGGCGTTGGCCAGTTTGCACACTTGCTCGTGCAGTTCGCGGTAGGTGATGTTGCGGCTTTCGGAAGGATCGTCGCCTTCCCAGATGATCGCGACTTGGTCGCCGCGCTCGGCCAGATGACGGTCGAGGCAGTTGTAGGAAACGTTCAGGGTGCCGTCGGCAAACCACTTGATGTCGACATGGTGATCGTCGAACGACGTCTGCTTCACCGTGGTGAAAGGCTTGATCCAGTCCAGACGCTTGGCTTGCTCGCGCCAGAAGCCGTCAGGGTTGACGACCGACTGCTGGTACATGGCTTTGTAGGTCGCCTCGTCAGTCAGCGTGTTTGCCAGAACCTCGGGACGAACGGGATACAGAGAAGCCGCACTCATCTTTCCTACCTCGGTGTAATAGTTGTTTTTGTATGACCCCGTTGTAGCCGGGTGGGGGCCATAGAACCATTCGACGATGGTAGTAACAAGCCCCTACAAAATGTCCGCATTCCGTGTAGGAGCTGGGTTGCCAGCGATGCAGTCAACGCAGTCCGTCAGGCAAACCCCATCCGGCCAGACACCAAGACCTGAATCGATTGTTACCAAATCTATCAAAAGTGTTTATCAAAACCGCCCCTGTTTACCGACACCCCACCGCCCTAAAATTCACCTCGCCAACAAGGCAACCGCGATTAACAACGTTACAGCCCCCACGAAGGCCGTTAATCCAGCTCTCCAAGTAACGCATCAAATACTCAAGCTCCACACGCAACCCTAAAAAGGTTGCGTGACCCCACTCGACCTCAAAAAGGTGAATTAGAAATGAAAGCTTTATTGGTTCTGGCCCTCAGCAGTCTGTGCGCAACCGCCATGGCAGACGAGGTCCCGACTGATGTCGCACAGCAACAACCGGTCATCGAGGAATACACTTACTCCACACATCTGGACATCGCCAAAGTTGTATCGATGAGCGAAATTCCAAATGTCTGCGAAGTTGTACCGGCAAAAATGGAATACGACGACTCCAAAGGCCAACGCCACATCCTGCGCTACAGCATCATGGGCAACGGCTGCACGAACTGAATCAGACTGCACCGAATCGGATCGCTCAGCGCTACATTGAGGGTCGATTCCAGCCCGGCTTCGGTCGGGCTCAGTTGTGTCTGGATCCGCGAAAAAGGCTTGCAAAACACTAGATATAGTGAAAAACCCGCTTTTCTGGCTATTTTTTAAACAAAAAACCACCTGCCAAAAAATTAACGAAAAAAAATCTGCTCGGGTCGATTCCGCGCAAAGCCCTGTAATCCCTCGGTCGGACCGAAATCCACCCCCTCCTCGGCCTCGCCATGAGCCGATTCGCCGCACCACGCCGGTAAAAATTTCCCTATAATGCCGCCCTATACGGGTCAGCAATATTCCCTTACAGGGAGCAAAAGCCATTCTGAAGCCCCGCAACAGTGCCAGACGCTGATTGCGCCCATCAGAGGCTCTCGGAACCCGTCAAAATTTCTGTTTATTTGCCTGCGTGCAGCGCTGCAAAAAACGACATCCAACGCGGCTTGTTTGGCCGTGTGAAAAACCAACCCTTCAGGTTTCACACGGGCACAAGCCCTCACGCAGGAGACGACACGTCATGCTGAGCTGGGACGAATTCGATAAAGAAGACAGTGAAGTCGCAACCGTGAAAGGCGCCAACGCCGGCCACGCAAGCGAAGCCAACATGGACCGCCTCGACAACGCCGGCGGCGCCGCAGCGCTGGAAGCCCGCGCCGTCACCGCCGACGACTCGGCCGCCGTGGCCCGCGCCAAGGCTGCACTGAACTCCCTCGACGTCGCCGAAGGCCTCGCCGAACTCGAAGGCGCCTCCGCCCGTGTCGCCGTTGACGAAAAGCGCATGATCAACTGCCGCGCCGACCTCAACCAACTCGTGCCATTCAAGTACGACTGGGCCTGGCAGAAGTATCTGGACGGTTGCGCAAACCACTGGATGCCGCAAGAAGTCAACATGACCGCCGACATCGCCCTCTGGAAAAACCCGGAAGGCCTGACCGACGACGAGCGCCGCATCGTCATGCGCAACCTCGGCTTCTTCTCCACCGCCGACTCCCTGGTTGCCAACAACCTGGTCCTGGCCGTGTACCGCCTGATCACCAACCCGGAATGCCGCCAGTACATCCTGCGCCAGGCTTTCGAAGAGGCGATCCACACCCACGCCTACCAGTACTGCATCGAATCGCTGGCCATGGATGAAGGCGAAATCTTCAACATGTACCACGAGATCCCATCGGTCGCGAAGAAAGCAGCCTGGGGCCTGAAATACACCCGCTCGATCTCCGATCCGAAGTTCGAAACCGGAACCCCGGAAACCGACAAAGAGTTGCTGCGCAACCTGATCGCCTACTACTGCGTTCTGGAAGGCATCTTCTTCTACTGCGGCTTCACCCAAATCCTCTCCATGGGCCGCCGCAACAAAATGACCGGCGTCGCCGAGCAGTTCCAATACATCCTGCGCGACGAATCCATGCACCTGAACTTCGGCATCGACGTGATCAACCAGATCAAAATCGAAAACCCACATTTGTGGGATGCTGAGATGAAAGAAGAAGCGACCCAGATGATCCTGCAGGGTACGCAGCTGGAGATCGAATACGCACGCGACACCATGCCACGCGGCGTGTTGGGTATGAACGCGGCGATGATGGAGGATTATTTGAAGTTCATCGCTAACCGTCGTCTGTCGCAGATTGGTTTGAAGGAAGAGTACCCAGGGACGACTAACCCGTTCCCTTGGATGAGCGAGATTATGGACTTGAAGAAAGAGAAGAATTTCTTTGAGACGCGGGTTATTGAGTATCAGACTGGTGGGGCGTTGAGCTGGGATTGACAGTGGCGTAACGCCATGCAATAAGAGTCTACCTTACATGGTTGTTAGGGTAGCTAAAAAGGCCCTGCTCATGCAGGGCTTTTTTTTAGCTAAGGAACTGGCATGAACGAGTCCGTGCATAACCCTGACCAATACATGTTTGGCTTTCGCCAGATCATAACCAATGGCAAGAAAAAAATTGGGATACTCCTCGGCGCTGGAGCTCCTGTAAGCATTAATGTAGGAAAAGATGCATGGGAGCCGCTGATCCCAAACGTTGTAGGTCTAACAAAAGCTATCAAATCAGATTTATCCCCCGAAGACTTGAAAGTCTTCGAAGAAATCGAGTCATCGATAGAAGACAAAAACTTTGAGAAAGTCCTCTCAAAAATTAGAGCGCTCGCTGATGTTATAGGGTCTTCCAAAGTATATGGCTACGACAGCAATGACTTTACAAGCCTGACTGACAACATATGCAATTCTATTAGAAAAGTGGTTGATCGAGAGCTACCCTATAGTCCAACACCTTATTGCGAACTAGTGTCTTGGATTAACGGCATTAATAGAAAGCACGGCATAGAGGTTTTCACTACAAATTACGACCTCCTTTTAGAGCAGGCACTAGAACGTGTTAAAACCCCTTATTTTGATGGGTTTAGCGGCTCCAGAAATGCATTTTTTGACCCATCTAGCATATCAAGAAATGATCTTCCACCAAGATGGGTGAGAGTATGGAAACTGCATGGCTCAATCGGCTGGGAAATTGGGCCGAGCAATGAGGTCATTAGGCTACCTCACTCGCAAAACACCAGCATGGTCTATCCCTCACATATCAAGTACGACCAGACTCAAGCGGCTCCATTTTCTTCGCTTTTTGAAAGATTTAAAAACTTTTTGTTGGAGCCAGATACGCTTTTGATTTGTTCTGGTTTCTCTTTTGCTGACGCACATATATCTTCCAAAATAATAGAAAGCTTGATCGCCAATCCATCAACAGCATTATTTGCCTTCCAATACAACAAATTATCTGACGAACCATATGCACGCGAAATTGCCTTGAAATGCCCTAATGCAAGCATCTTCTGTAGGGACGGTGCGATAATTAATGGAGTGGAGGCAAAATGGCGAACAGGAATATTACCAGCCAAAAACTGGGAATCAATTAGAGAAGAATATTACATAGACGAAAAATTCCTGCTTGGTGACTTCAAAACACTGACACGCTTTTTGGCAACTGCCGGTGGAGAATTCGGAGTTAAATTTGAAGATATACCGCTAGAGAACCTAAGCCAAGTACTCGAGCTATTTCCTCCTCAAAGAATCGAGGAAGATAGCCAAAATGCGTAGCCCAACACTTTTAGGCAGTATAAGCTCGGTATCTAGCTCTTCCATAGCGGTTGAACTTACCGGCAGTATGAGTTCTGGAATAACTATACTCGAAGGAAAAAACTACAGAATTGGGCAAGTAGGAAGCTTCGTAAAAATTCCGCTAGGATACAATCAGCTGTTTGGTGTGATTTCCGAATCGAATGAGTCCTCAAGTTTAGAAAATGACCAAAAACTTCTCAGCCAAAGGCGCTGGATACGGGTGGAGTTGATTGGAGAAATCATAGGTGGTGAATTTGATAGGGGTATCAGCGAGTACCCTAGCATCGGCGATGATGTTCATATTGTTGTCGACAGTGACTTACTAAAGGTCTTTGGAAAATCAGATAAAAGTCAATTTAGAATCGGAAAGCTTTCAAGCTCCGACGGCATCGATGTCAGTATCGATCTAGACAAGCTGGTATCTAGGCATTCCGCCATACTAGGCTCTACCGGCTCCGGAAAGTCTACAAGCACGGCCTCAATTTTAAGGTCACTCGTACTACATGACGAACTAATAAAGCTTCCATCATCCAGGGTACTATTGATTGACATTCACGGTGAATATGCATCCGCACTAGGAGACATCGCTAAAGTTTTTTCGGTAACTCCAGAAAGCGAGAATAAACTTTTTATTCCGTACTGGTGCATTTCCCCCGAAAGCCTTATCGACTTCTTATGCGGAAATTTAAACGAATCCGCCAAGACTCAATACCTAGACAAAACGATTGAAGAAAAGAAGCTTTCACTTACCACAAACAAAATCAAAGGAATTGATCCAGAAAAAATAACTGGATTCACTCCCTTACCATACAGAATAAAAAAAATCTGGTACGACCTTTATCACGACGACACTGTAAATTGGAATGATGACGCGCAAACAGATCCAGCTTATACATCGAAAGGTGACTTTGATACGTTAGTATCACCGAAATTCGTACCGCCAGGTGCCGGAAGAAGCCCGCCACAGAAAGGTGGGCCCGGAGTGATAAAAAAACAGCTCGAGTTGATGAAGTCCAGACTGCTTGATTCTCAATACTCATTCCTGCTAAACCCTGGCCCTTGGAATCCAGACAAAGATGGAGCAATTCAAAAAGACTTAGATCAGCTTTTAGCTGAATGGCTAGGGCACGACAAACCAATAACAATCCTAGATTTATCTGGAATGCCATCCACGAGACTAAGCCTACTTCTTGGTTCAATTTTAGATATCTTATTCGAGTCAGCGCTATGGGGAAGAAACCTTTCTTCCGGCATGAAAAATCGTCCCCTACTGGTAGTACTAGAAGAAGCACACAGATACCTTTCGAAATCCGACAGCGGGTTGGCGAAACATATGGTTCAAAGAATTGCTAAGGAAGGGCGAAAGTTTGGCATAGGCGCTATGATTGTAAGCCAGAGACCATCAGAAATAGATGAAACAATTTTATCGCAATGCGGAACGATCATCGCACTTCGAATTAACAACTCAACAGATAGAGGAATTGTAAAATCTGCGATGTCAGAGGGACTTGCAGGAATAATCGACTCTCTACCTGTTCTCAGAACAGGCGAAGCCGTAATAGTTGGAGAAGCCGCAAAACTTCCAACACGATGCAGAATAAGCATATTACCTCCTGATAAATATCCAAACAGTAAAGATCCAGACGTATCAAAAAACTGGTCTGCTGACCGGAAACAGGAAAATTATGAAATATTAGTATCGGCCTGGCGAAACCAGGAAACGCTAAAGGAGAAAACGTAAATGGAAAGAACACCCGTTAGCTCAAGTAATATTGCCAGCGTGGGTTATGACGCAGGCACCTCAACCTTACAAGTCGAGTTCAACAATGGGACAATATATGATTATTACGATGTTCCAGAACATACTTATACAGATTTAATTGATGCTAGCTCTGTAGGATCATTCTTTCACGCAAACATTAGAAACACATACAGTTTCCAGCAAGTTTGACATCCACTAAAACGTACATCCGCTTATCTGCGGACGTATTTAAAACTCTGCCTTGACCAAATACTTGTAAAGCAATAGGCTTCAAAAAGGTGCCTAAGAAACACCTCACACAGCGGACTGACCGCACCCGACAGTAGCGGCTTTTTTGTGCCTACGGTTTCCCCGTGCGCATCAAAAAACTCTGTTATGCCGGGAGTGGGCGAATACAAGACCCGAATGGGGAATATGTCCGGCCCTCTGTGTGGGGTTTCTTAGCTCCCGGCACCCAGCCCTAAGAAAGCTGACATCACACAGAGGTAAAGGATATGCCTAAAAATGTCTCCTTCGATACGAAGGTAATTAGCTTCAACCGCGTCGCCATCTGCAAGCTTCCAGTTCTGGAGGCCTACCATGCCTGATTCACATACACCCACATTATTCACTCGCCACAACCTCTCTCTCCACGCCCTCCTCCTTGAAAACCAACCATGGTTCTGCGCCCGCGATATCGGCCGCTTGATGGGTGTCCATCTGAGCGAACGCATGGTCAACAAACTGGACAAGGATCAGCGTCGCGTTTTGTGGATTGAGTATTTCCGACAACCCGAAAAGCAACTGATGCTCAGCGAATCCGGTGTGTACGCTCTATTGGTGTATCACTACGTGCCCGGGAATCGGTTGTTGCGTGAGTGGTTGACTCATCAGGTTGTGCCAGCCCTGCGTGATGTAGAGCACTCGGGACATTCAGATCGACCGATGCTGAGTTTGTTGGATTGGCCGGAGATGCCTCTGAGTCTGTTGCATTGGCAGAACGAGGGTTGGATTCGGCTACGGGACATGCCCTATCTGTTGAGCGATCAGACACCACGAAAAACGATGGCGACGAAGCCTTGGTGGCGAAGGCTCGCGCAGGCGTTTCAGTCGTCGAAGCATTCAATGGGGTAAGCTATGCGTTTGTAGGATCACATGCGAGATCCGTCGCTATTTTTTGTAGGAATTTTCGTAGACAGCAGCAATGGCCACTCAGTATCGTCCGAGGGTTTTCAACCCTCGGCGACTGTATGGTTATGGAAAAAAGTAACAGCGACTGGAGTGAAGTAGAGATTCAGGCAGCGGTCGATGCCTATCTCCGGATGTGGTCGTGTGAACAGAAAGAACAGGCATACAACAAGGCACACGAGAATCGCGTACTTCGCGAGGGCGTACTGGCTGAGCGAACCAAGAGTTCTATCGAATTTCGGATGCAGAACATTTCTTCCGTCATGGTCGAGTTGGGCCGTGAACCTATCAAGGGTTACAAACCTGCCAAGAATGTCGGCGCTAATGTTGCGCGTAGCATTCGTACAGCACTCGACGCTTCTAGTGTTGTTACTCCTGAGGACTTTGATCCCACGGCGGACGAAGCAAAGCTAGAACAGCGAGCGGCCAAATTTGAGCGGCAGCCATTCCTATACGTCCCAAAAGGAATAAAAAATCCTGTTTGGACCGAGACCACCAGAAAGACTTACTTTCGCGATCCTGAATTGAGGGGCTGGGTTCGCCAGCAGGCCAACGGAAAGTGCGAAGGCTGTGGCGAACTAGCTCCATTTAAAAAGAATGGGAAACCGTTTCTGGAAGCCCATCACGTTAAACATATGTCGCAAGAGGGTTCGGACCTTCCTTCGAATGTTGTGGCGTTGTGTCCCAACTGTCACCAACGTTGCCACCATTCGGACGACAGAGCGGAATTCACTGCTTGGCTTTATGACAACGTTGGAAGACTCGAAAAGGAATAATTGCAGTTTGTCTGGCTAACCTCATTTGCTGGATTTGGGGCAGCTTCGCTGCCCATCGGGGATAAATCCCCTCACCACATTTGAAACGTGTTGCTGCCGGGCGGGTGTCTGGATTCGATATTGAGTTGATGCCACCAATCGCCAGCAGGCTGTCTCCCACAAATTCCGCCTCCCCCTGAAAACAATCAGTGCAACCCGCGCCGCCTCCCGCTATTAATACCCCTCCCCCACTCAAGGATCCGAGCCTCACCATGAAATTCGATCTCGCCTACTGCCTCAGCCTCGACGACAAGTTGTCGATCTATGACGTTCGCGATCTCAATTTCGATGAGACGGTGGCGTTTGACTCGGCGAAGGAACACTTCAAGTGCCCCAACGATGCCTGTCGCTCGGCGTTCGAGGCTTCCAATGAGTTGGGTACGTTCAACGCCAAGAATGTGAATTACGTGCGCACGCCGCACTTCAAGAATCTGCCGACTACGCAGCATGTGGTGGGTTGTCCGTATGTGAGTTTGAAGGCGTCGGCATCTGGCGTTGAGACGGCGGATGGCGAGGTGGATGACGGGCGTGAGGAGCATTTCCCGTCGGAGTTATTGCTGACCCGGCGTGAGTATGTGCGCAAGCCTGTCGCGCCAGCGGGGGCGGCGGATGTGTTGCGGGATGATCCGGTTCGGGTGGTGGCAGACAGTGGTAAAGAGTCAGCGAGTCGCGAGTCGGCGCCGGACAAGACCAGTGTGTTTGCGCATCCGGTGGAGTGTTTTGTTTCCAACTTCGCCGACAAGGAGTTGCTCAAGCGGATGCCGTTGAAGGTCGGTGAGCATTCGGCGCCGTACAGTTCGTTCTTCAAGAAGATCGAGTATCTGACGGACAACAAGGGGCTGATTTACTGGGGGCGGATCAAGAAAATCGAGGACTTCCACAGTGCCAGTTTTCGCATCGATTTCGAGGACAAGGTCTGGTTCAAGAAGCCCGAGGACACTAAGAAGAAGCCGTATCCGGTCAGCGTTTATCTGAACAAGAAGCTGATCGACAACTACCGCAAGCGCAAGGCGTTTCTGGAAGAGATCAAGCACGCGGTGGACAGCGACAAGGCGTTGTTCTGTTTCTTCTATGGGGTGACGCCGGAGTTGAAGCAGGTGCCCGGCAAGAAGAACCCCGAAAAACCTTTCGAGGTCTTCAATGCCAATATCGAGAACCTGGATCACTTCATTATTCGTGAAGCGCCGGGGTTGGAATGAGAGTTAGCTTTCGGGCAGTTGCAGTTTCACGGCACCCGGATGCTGCTTGAGCAGACCATAGGGTAGAACGCCCCATTCGACGTATCCGCAAACTGCCATGACATGCGGATAGGACGGAAAAAAGGTGACGCCTTTTTCTCCAAACTGCCATGTAGGAAATTGCCAGGGTTCTGGCTCGTCATAGCCGCAATCATTTTCGCCCTCAGCGACAACGGTCATTTCGGTAGGGTAACGCTTCGACAATTGTTCGACGAGCCAAGGGGCGAGTTCTTTGGCGCGGTAATTGGAGCTTGCCTCCGAAGATGCGTCAGGTGATTCTTCACGATGCAGCGGCTCACCCTGGCCCACCCACAGCACATCTTCAAGGCTCAACAGTTGCCCAGTCCGCGTATCGAAGTTCAGCGATTCATTATTTTGATCAGGATACGCACCGCCGCAATAATACTCGGTGGACACTCGCACGCTCATGACTGAAGACGACATCCACAGCGGCTGCGCGGATTGCGTGTAACTCCCCGAACAACCGTAATACTGCGACACTTCGCTCCATAACCGCGCCCTCAAATATTGATTGATGCGTTCCTGCGCTGCCGGGGCGTAACCCGATACCACTTCAAACAGCGAAGCCCCCGACTTCGGCTCGCTCCACCACTGCAGGGTGTAGCCCATGAAGGTTTCGGTCTTGCCTTTTTTCAACAGCAAACCCTCGAGCCGCAGGTATTCGTAGGGCTGTGTGTCATGCAGTTGCGCCAGATATGGCGCGGCACCTGCAGGAACATCAGGAAGCCTGGCGGGTTGTAAGTCCACTTTTAGCGTTTTTCCGGAAGGGGCCTTCCACTCGCCGCTCCAACCGCTGAGTGTGGGCAGCAAGCGCAAGGTCGGGCGCGAGTCACCGTCCATTGCAGCGCCTTCCAGCATCACCAACGCGTCGCCGTCTTTACTAGTTTCCAGCGCAAGGTCGGTTCGGTATTTTCGGTAAAAATAACGGCCTTCGTTGTAGCGCGCGTCGAGTTCAACAACAATCGCGGCTTTACCCAAGGTGCCGGTGAAGACTTGCCTACTGTCTTCGGCCCAGGCGCGCGGTGAGAGACATAAAGCTATAAGTGCTAAAGCCAAGTTGATGCGCAACAGTCCAAGATGCATCGTTTCATCCTTGAATGAGCGGGCCGTTGCCCGTAAAAAAGCGTCGCAGATGGTGACGGGCCAAACTCAGTTCCTAGAATTCTGCCTCTCATACTCTTCCCTAAAAGCCTTGCGCTCCATCTCCGCGATCTCCCGCGCGACTTGATGCCGACGCTCTTTCGCAGCGTGCAGCTGGACATCATCGAGGAAGCAATAATGGCGCAGCCAGTGAAGCGTCATTTCCTCGTCCGGGAAGTAGTAGGACTTGGCTCCCTTGCTGTTTCTTGGCGTGTCGTTCATTTGTTCGTCGAAAACCATCGCCGTGACTTCATTGGGTGGTAAGCAACCCGTTCCAGCGACCTTGTCTCGAAAACACCAGGCAATTTCATCAATGTGTTTTTGCGCGCTGCGATGGCCGCGCCGATAGAATCGCTGGTGCTCACAAGTCTGTTGCATCCGCGCCAACATCACCTCGGGGTCTAGCCATTGTCCGAGGCCATGGTTTTGGGCATTGATCATCAGGCCATTCACCCAACGCTCGGTGAAGCGCAAAACGAACTCGTGATCGTCGGCTTTTTTCGCGTCAGCCAGGATCACGCAATAGCGGGTTTTGATGTGCAGGACCAACAACACATGTTTGCGCTGCACAGTGATCGCATGAACCAACCACTGTTCGTCCGCGCCGTTCAGCGCATCATCCTCAATAACTGATGACGGCGGTTTGGTGTCCACCGGCGTGATCGTTTTGCCTTTATGAACACGGCTGAAGAACTTACTGGCGGCTTCGGTGCAATTGAAGATCAACATTCAGGTTCTCTTGGAAGCGCGGGTGACATTGGGTCAGTCATCTCGAACGATCTCTTCGACCCACTCAATTTCGTAAGCCCGACGTTCAATATCAGAAGTCAGCTTCTGCACTTCCTCGCTCAGAATCGACAACTCCGCATGGGTCAATAAATCATGCGAGACCATGAGCGTCAGTTTCCAAAGCGCGGAGGAACGAGCCAGACCATCGAACATGCGAGCCATGTCGCGGTTTCGATCATTGATCAAACCGTAGATCATGCCGTAGCGGGCATGGGCTGACAGCGCACCGTGCTGTGTGATTGTCTTGGTATCGGCGAGCACACCTTGGCAAAAACGGTCGAGCGCGATTTTGCGCAGTTGCTTGAATTTCTTCCAGTCACTTTCACTGATCGACATGACGTTCCCCGTGTGTTCTGTTTGACCTCAGCAAGATTAACCCGGTTAACCGCATTAGCTCATCTCGTCCACATACCCAGCATCACTAGCATAAGTAAGCCAACATAGATTTGGGCATGCATTCTATCCGGTATCCGCCCAATCCACCGCGCTGCCAATCTGATCCCCAGCAACGAGCCAACCGTCAGCAGCGCAAACGCCAGCACATCGACATACCCGATATACCAAACGCCCAGATCAGCCCCGGTGAAACCGGCCAGCGCCATGTACGTCAGTGTGCCGGCCAACGCTACCGGCACGCTGAGCGGATTGGCCAGCGATGTGGCTTGCGACATGCTCAACCCGCAACGGCGCAGCAGCGGCACGGTCATGACGCTTCCTCCTACGCCGAGGAAGGTTGCGACGGCGCCGATGCCTACACCGCCGGCGGATGTTTCCGTCATGGTCAGTCGCCGTGGGAAAGTGGTTTGGGACTGTGTGAGAAATCCTTGGCGCAGCAGGCAATCGACGATGGTCACGCCTATATAGGCGATGAAGGCGTAGCGGATGACTTGGCCGTTGACCCACATCGCAGCGATGGCGCCGACGATCGCGCCCACGCCGATAAACCCGCCCAATGGCCAAAGATATTCCCTGAGCAGATTGCCCGCGCGTTGGTGTTTGCGTGTGGCGATCAGGGCGTTGACGATCATCACGCAGGTCGAGGTGGCCACGGCGATGTGCATGGCCGATTGCGCGATGGGGTCGTCAGCTGCGTGGCTGGCGGTGAGCATGCGATAGAGCAGAGGCACGATGACGAACCCGCCGCCGAAACCGAAGAGCACGGCGCTGATGCCGGTGAGGCAGCCGAACAGTGCAAGCAGGAGGTAGAACATGGTGAGCGTCCAGAACTGGGAGCCGTTACATTAGTGCGTCAGGCATTGGCCGGCTTCAGTAGTTGGGCCAATAATGTTCGCGTTTACGCCAATCGCTGGAACACGCCTGATGCGCAATATTTCGATCAATCAGCTCGATGACACGCCTCGCCCGGTCGTGGCCATCGGTACCGATTATTCCCACGGCCACCTACTCCCGTTTCATACGCATCAACGTGGGCAATTGCTCTACGGCGCAACAGGCGTGATGCAAGTCAGCACTCGGAACGGTAATTGGGTGGTGCCGCCGCAACGCGCGGTGTGGATTCCACCGGGCGTGGCCCATGAGGTGTTGATGCTCGGGGTGAGCACGCGCAGTGTGTATGTCGAACCGGGCAACGTGGAATTGGGGCCGGACTGCCAAGTGCTCAATGTGTCGCCACTGCTGCGGCATTTGCTGATGGAAGCGGTGGACGTGCCACTGATGTACGACCAGGCCGGACGCAACGGTGTGCTGATCAACTTGCTGTTGCATGAACTGGCACGCAGCGCGCCCCTTGCCCTACACATTCCCATGCCCGCCGAAGGAAAGCTCCTCAGTCTGTGTCAGACCTTTCTGAACATGCCCAATACGCATCAATCCCCGCAGCATTGGGCAGACCAGTTACACATAAGCTTGCGTACCTTTAACAGATTGTTTCGGCAGCAGACCGGGCTCAGCTTTCGTCAGTGGCGCCAGCAGGCGTGCGTCGTGCAGGCGTTGGCACGGTTGGCGGCGGGGGAAGCGGTGACGCGGATCGCCCTGGACTTCGGCTACGAGAGCCCGGCGGCGTTTTCGACGATGTTTCGGCGTGTGCTGGGACAGGCACCGTCCGTCTGGTTGGAGCCAACGAACTAGGCAAATTCGAAAAATGCGTTTGATCCCGGCCGAAAACAACTGTACAAAAACACAGTACATTTTCAATCAGCACTTTTGAGCCCGGAGCACACCATGGCCTCTCTTGCGATGAACCACGTCCTCGAACGCATTGCCCTTTTCCAGTTCACCCCGACCCACTGCGTCCAGGCCCGCGCCATGCTGGGCTGGAGCGTTGAACAACTGTCGCGCGAGGCCGAAGTGGCGGTGGCAGATATCCAGCGGTTCGAAGCGCAGCAGGACGTGGCGGACGCCGCAAGACTGGCACTGGCTTATCGGTTTGAAGCGCAGGGGTTGGTGTTCTTCCCGGGGTTTGCACCGGGGCGCAGTGTCAGGGCGCAGGGTATGGCGGGGGAATCGGTGGGGCGTGGGGATTTTGCGATGGCCGAATAAGGAGCGCTAAGGATGGATATCGAAAGAAGCACGGGCAACGTCTACGCAGATTTGGGACTGCAGGGTGCAGATGAAATGCTGATCAAATCGGGATATGCGACAAAAATGGCCGCGTTGATCAAGACTGCCAACCTGAACGAGTCTGAAGCGGCGCAAATTACTGGCATCACCTTGGAAACACTAAGTCAGATACTTCGTGGAAAATTCAGGGATTTGTCAGTCGCTACGATGGAGGATTACCACCGGCGAATGACGGAAATAGGAATCTGATTCATCCGGTTCGCACCGAGGCGAACCGGATGAAATCGTCAGGCGTTCTGCACTAGCGCCTCCCCCTCCTCTTCAACCGCCATCCACCACGCACTCCCCCGTTGTGGATGCGCAAGGTTGTACGCCTCCCCCATCCGCGGTGTGGTAATCGCAATACTGCGTTCCCACGCGAGGGCAAGGATGCGGTCGAAGGGTTCATGCCAGGCGTGCATGGCCAGGTCGAAGGTGCCGTTGTGGATCGGGAAGAGCCAGCGGCCCTTGAGGTCGATGTGGGCTTGCAGGGTTTCTTCCGGTTGCATGTGCACGTGGGGCCATTCGACGTTGTAGGCGCCGGTTTCCATCAGGGTCAGGTCGAACGGGCCGTATTGTTCGCCGATGCGTTTGAAGCCGTCGAAGTAACCGCTGTCGCCGCTGAAAAAGATTCGTGTGTCGGCGTCGATCATCACCCACGACGCCCACAGCGTGCTGTTGCCGTCGAACAGGCCACGGCCGGAGAAGTGCTGCGATGGGGTGGCGATGAAGCGGATGCCTGCGATTTCGGTGCCCTGCCACCAGTCGTACTGGCGCACCTTGCTGGCGTCGATGCCCCATTTGATCAGGGTGTCGCCCACGCCGAGTGGAGTCAGGAAGTACGTGGTTTTGGCGGCGAGTTTGAGTACCGCTTCGTAGTCGAGATGGTCGTAATGGTTGTGCGAGAGGATCACCGCTTCGATCGGTGGCAGCTCGTCAATGCTGATCGGTGGTTGGTGGAAGCGTTTCGGGCCAGCCCATTGCACTGGCGAGGCGCGCTCGGCGAAGACCGGGTCGGTGATCCAGAATTTGTCGCGCATCTTCAGCAGCAGCGTCGAGTGCCCCAAGCGGTAAACGCTGTGATTGGGCGCTGCGAGCAGATCTTCACGGGTCAGCGGCTGCACAGGAATGGCGGCGCTCGGACGGGTGTCGCGCGGTTTGTGGAAAATCATGTTCCACATGATCCGCAGCATTTTGCGTCCCCCTTCGCGCTGCACCGGCGCATGATTGCGAAACAGCCCTTGATCCTGTCGAGAGGCTTCAGGCGTGGGAGTGTTATCCGGGAGAGAGACTCGATTGGCCATGACTGAACGACTCCGAAAAACCGTGTGCTGCACGGTATTCCACGGGAAATGAAAATGGCCAAGCTGCACGCAAAGGCCAAACGCTCTGGTTTGTAAGGTGCGAGGATTAACGCAACATTACACTGAGCGGTGTAGTTTCTAGGTTGCATCAAAGCCGACGCCAAGTAAACTGCCGAGTGTAATTTCATCCCTTCTCTACTGAAGTCCGCTCATGACCGCTCCACAACGCCTCACCGATCGCAAACGCGAAGCCATCATCCAGGCGGCGATCGCCGAATTCCGTGCCCACGGGTTCGAAATCACCAGCATGGACAAGATCGCCGCCACGGCGGGGGTGTCGAAGCGGACGGTGTACAACCACTTTCCGAGCAAGGAAGAGCTGTTCGCCGAGATCCTTAATCAGTTGTGGGCGCGGATCATTGCCGAGCCGTCGGTGAGCTACGACCGCGAGCAACCGCTGCATGAGCAGCTGCGCCTGATGCTGCGAGAAAAAGTGCAGATGATGGCTGACGAGAATTTTCTCACCCTCGCCCGGGTGGCGATTGCCGCAACCATTCATTCCCCCGAACGTGCGCAGAACATGATCGAGCGCATGGGCGAGCGCGAGGAAGGCCTGACCGTCTGGATACGCGCAGCACAAGCCGACGGACGGCTCAAGCCGGTGGATCCAGAATTTGCCGCGCATCAAGTACAAGGTTTGCTCAAGGCATTCGCGTTCTGGCCGCAGATCTCGCTGGGTCGCGCGGCCCTTGATCCAGACGCGCAGAATGCAGTTGCCGAGTCGGCGCTGGAGATGTTCCTGGCACTGTATCAGCGGTGAATCACTGGCGCGGCGAGCCGCGTACAACTAATTTCGCAAAAAGTTATACAAACTCGTGAAAAATTCCTTTCTTGTACAACTTTATTAAGTTTTGTATAAGTAGCCATCTGCCAGTAACGGAACGCTGGCATTGAGCAGTCACCACCGAATGCCGTCTGTGCATTTCGGTCTGCCGGCGCAGGAATAGGGACTGAATCCTTTTGATTTTCCCCACTTCCGAGTATCGCAAGCATGTTCTTCAATCGCCAGAAAGCCGCCCTCGCTGAACTGCAACACACCGTTTTTGACCAAGCTGCAATGCTCGAAGCGATCGACCGTTCGATGGCGGTGATCGAGTTCGATCTTAATGGCGTGGTGTTGCGTGCCAATGACAACTTCCTCAAGACCATGGGTTACACGGCTGCCCAGGCGATCGGCCAGCCGCATCGGCATTTCTGCACACCGGAGTTCGGGCGCAGTGCCCAATACACTGAGCTGTGGACGCGCCTGAAAAACGGTCAGTTCCAGTCCGGCACCTTTGAACGGGTCGACAGCAAGGGCCAGCCGATCTGGCTCGAGGCCAGTTACAACCCGATCAAGGATGCGTCGGGACGGGTGATCAAAGTGGTCAAGTACGCGATGGATGTCACCGCCAAGGTGCAGCAGGAGAACGAGGCCAACGCCAAACTGCAGGCGATTGATCGCGCGATGGCGGTGATCGAGTTCGATCTCGACGGCAATATTCTTACCGCCAACCAGAATTTTCTCACGCGCATGGGTTACAGCCTCGCAGAGCTCAAGGGCCAGCATCACCGCCTGTTCTGCACGCCGGCGCTGGTCAACAGCGGCGCCTATCAGGATTTCTGGCGCCGCCTGAATCAGGGCGAGTTCTTCCACGGGCAGTTCGAGCGCGTGGATAAACGCGGTCAGATCGTCTGGCTGGAGGCCAACTACAACCCGGTCTACGACGCTTCGGGGCGTTTGTACAAAGTCGTGAAGTTCGCGTCTGACGTTACCGCCCGTGTCGAGCAACACGAGCAGGACGCGCGCAGTGCCAGCACCGCTTATCACATCTCGGTAGCGACGCGAAAAGTCGCCGAGCAAGGTACGCAGGTGATTCAACAGGCTGCCAGCGAAATGCGCGAAATCGCCGAAGACATCAGCCAGTCCTCAACGCTGATCGCACAACTGGGCGACCGCTCCGAGCAGATCACCGCCATCGTCAACACCATCCGCGCGATCGCCGATCAGACCAACCTGCTCGCCCTCAACGCCGCCATCGAAGCCGCGCGCGCCGGTGAACAGGGCCGCGGCTTTGCCGTGGTGGCCGATGAAGTACGGCAACTGGCGGCGCGCACCAGCGGTTCCACCGCGGAGATTTCCACCATGATCAGTCTGATCCAAAGCGAAACACGGCAGGCGATCAAGAGCATGCAAGGCACCCGCGACCGCGCCGCAGAAGGCGTGGAACTGGCCAATCAGGCCGGCACGGTGATTCTGCAGATTCGCGATGGCGCCAGTGAGGCGGTGGATGCGGTGAGCATGTTTGCCAATGAGCGGGTGCCGGGGTAATGGCGGTAGTCTCAGTCACCAGGTAAAACTCGGGATAGTGGGATGGCAATCACGCGATCTATAGTGACTGCCATCCTTCAGCAAGCGCAGGGAAATCCCATGGAAAATCGCGCCGTCCGCATCGCCCTGGTTGGCGATTACGACCCTCAGGTCACCGCCCACCAAGCGATTCCGGTTGCACTCGGCCTGGTCGCCGAACACCTGCAACGCACCGTGCAGTTCGAGTGGCTGGCCACTGAAGAGATCGGCACCGACACTGCGCTGACTCAATTCGATGGGTTCTGGTGTGTACCCGCCAGCCCTTATAAAAGTGAAGACGGTGCGCTACGCGCCATCCGCTTTGCCCGCGAGCAAGGGCGACCTTTCCTCGGCACCTGTGGCGGTTTTCAGCACGCAGTTCTGGAATATTCGCGCAATGTGCTGGGCTGGGCCGACGCCGAGCACGGGGAAACCTCGCCAGAATCCGAACGCGCTGTGCTCACGCCGCTGAGCTGCTCGCTGGTTGAAGCCATCGACGTCATTCACCTCCAGCCCGGCTCGTTGATCGCCAAGGCGTACGAAAAGTCTGAAATTGAAGAACGCTATCGCTGCCGCTACGGCGTGAATCCGCAGTTCGAACAGCATTTGATGAGCGATCAGCTACAAGCGGTAGGCCGTGATTCAGCGGGGGATCTGCGCGCTATCGAATTGAAAAAACATCCGTTTTTCCTCGCCACGCTGTTCCAGCCGGAACGCGCCGCACTAAAAGGAAAAATGCCACCGCTGGTTCGCGCATTTATCGAAGCCTGCGGATTGCCGGATTGAGCGTTATGCACTCGGCCAGTGAGGTTGGCGGCGCCCACAACGCCGCCTTCGCGAGCAGGCTCGCTCCCACATTGGATCTGTGGCGTTCAGAAAATCCCTGTGGGAGCGAGCCTGCTCGCGAAGAGGCCCGCAACCACACAGCAAAACTCAACCGCGCACCAGACTCCGCACCGCCACAATCTCCGGCACTTCAACCTTGCTCATGTAAACCCGCAACGGCTCAGTGATGTTGATGCGCTCGTCGATGTGTTGATCGAGCAGCAACTGAATCAATTCGCGCTTGAGGGTCATGGTGGTTTCCGACGCCCTCGCCCAGACGAATTCACTGGCCGGGATGATGCCGTCGTCGGCCACGTCCATGCCGAATGAATCTTCGCTGAAGCGCACGATGTACTGACCGGTCTTGCGGTTGAGGCCGACGAAGCCTTTGAGATCGTCGGCGGCCTGGCAGATGAGCTGGGAGGTGATGCGCATGGTAAACCTCACGAAAGATGATGATGGTTTACACGCAGGGCATCGCAGCGGCGCGCCCTCTGCCGGGGCGTCTGCCGAGGGCAAGCGTACTGCAAACAGCGCCACAAAAGTGCAGGAAATTTCCGTTTTGCTCGGTTTATGTCGGTCTGGCGATAGCCCTGCGGCGCGTCAATTGTTAAAAGGTACGTCTCGAAAAAAACCTGCGAAAGGAACTCGACCATGCCTGCCACTTTTACCCGAAGCGCTCTGGTGCTGAGTCTGTTGTTCGGCCTCGGTCAGGCGCATGCCGCCAGCCACCCGGAGCCCAAGGCAATCGCTGCCGCCCATGGCATTCCGCATCCGGCGGTGATCGCCCACCGTGGCGCGTCGTTCGATGCCCCGGAATCCACCGCTGCGGCCTACAAACTGGCCCGTGACCTCGGCGCCGATTACCTGGAAATGGATTTGCAGCGCAGCAAGGATGGCGTGCTCTTCGCCCTGCACGACGACAACCTGCAACGCACCACCGACGTCGCCAGCAAATTCCCTGAGCGCAAGGACAGCCCGGCCACCGCGTTCACCATGGCCGAACTGAAAACCCTCGATGCCGGCAGCTGGTTCAACAGCAAATATCCTGACCGCGCACGCCCCTCCTACGCCGGGCTGAAGATTCTTACCCTCGATGAAATCATCGACATCGCCCGCGCCAACCCGCAGCACAAGCCGGGCCTGTACATCGAAACCAAAGAGCCGCAGCTGTTTCCCGGCATCGAACATGACCTCAAGGAAAAACTGCAGGATCGCGGCTGGCTCAGTCCGGCCGGGTCGAAACTGGCGAAAAGTGCGCTCGGTGTCGGTCAGGGCAAAGGCAAGGTGATCCTGCAGACCTTCGATAAGAACAGCCTGCAATTACTGGAAAAGGAGATGCCGCAAGTGCCGAAGATCCTGCTGTTGTGGGTCGGCGAAGGCAGCATCGAGCCTAAATCCGCCGTGACGTTTGCCGCGTCCGGCGAGAAAGACAAAAACGTTTACTACGGCAAGCAGGAACCCAAGTCAGAAGCGGAATTCAAGCAATGGGTCGACTACGCCAAGGCCCAGGGCGCGATCGGCACTGGCCCTTCGGCGAAGCTGACTCAGGGTGGTGATCAGAGCTATTCCGACCTGGTGCAGCCATGGATGAATCAGTACACCCACGATCAGGGCATGCTGGTGCACGTTTATACGGTCGACGAGGCGGTGGACTACGAAAAAGTCATGGAAGCGGGTGTTGACGGCATCTTTACCAACCGCGCCAGTGAACTGTTGAAGTTTTACAAGCGTCCGGTTGTTGGCAGTGTTGATGAGGTTCTGAAGAAGAACGGTTTCTAAGTTGTTATCGAGTCGCCTGCTTCGCGAGCAGGCTCGCTCCCACAAAGAGCAGTTTTATCGCGAAGCAGAGATTTAAGGGTGAGTTAAGTTGCGCTGGTTAATCTGAACCCACTTACACAGATCAACCACTTCAACGCACTGCCAAGGAATGAACCGATGAAAACTTTGACTGCCCTGTTTACCGCCGCTGCCCTGACCCTCACCGCTGGCCTGGCTCAGGCTGATGTTCGCATCGACCAGATCCCGCAACTGGTCAAGGACGGCAAGATCAAGTCGCTGGAATCGATGAACGCCGAAGCACTGAAACTGCACCCGGGCGCAACGATTACCGACACCGACCTGGATAACCACTTCAATGGTTATGAGTATGAAGTTGAACTTAAAACCGCTGACGGCAAAGAGTTCGACGTGGACTTTGATGCCACCACCGGTAAAGTGCTCAGCGACAAGCAAGACACTTGATAGACCGCTGTTAAAGAGCCGCACGATTGAAAAATCGTGCGGCTTTTTCATGCCTGCCGTAAATCATGTGGGAGCGAGCCTGCTCGCGAAAGCGGAGTGTCAGCGACATCAATGTTGACTGTTCCACCGTTATCGCGAGCAGGCGAGGACCTACGAAAGTTGCCGGACGCTTGAACTCGCAATCAAGCACTCAACCGCGCCGTCACCTCATTCAACTGCCCCGACAATCCGTGCAGGTTCTGACTGGCACTTTCGGTGCGCTGCACGTTGTCCAGGTTGGTGCTGGCAATCGCGGTGATTTCAGTCAGGTTGCGCGAGATATCCTCGGCCACTGAAGTCTGCTCTTCAGCGGCCGTGGCGATCTGCCGGTTCATGTCGCGAATCGCCTCCACCGCCAAGGTGATGCGCTCCAGCATCGCGCCGGCCTGGGTCACCTGTTCGACGCTCTCATCGCTGCGCGCCTGGCCGCTCTCGATAGCCTGCGCGGCATCGACAGCGCCGGTCTGCACGTTCTGAATGATCTGGTTGATCTCGATGATCGACTCCGCCGTGCGCTGAGCGAGGTTGCGCACCTCATCGGCGACCACGGCAAAACCACGCCCGGCCTCACCCGCCCGCGCCGCTTCGATGGCTGCGTTGAGCGCCAGCAGGTTGGTCTGTTCGGCGATGCCACGAATCACTTCCAGCACCTTGCCGATACGACCGCTGTCGGTTTCCAGGCGACGGATCACCGTGGCGGTGTTGGCGATTTCGCCGCGCATCTGCGTGATCGAGTGAATGGTGGTCTGCATGACCTTTTCACCCTGCTGCGCCGACTGATCGGCATCGTCGGCAGCACGCGCGGCATCGGCGGCATGACGGGCGACTTCCTGGGCCGTGGCGGACATTTCATTCATCGCCGTGGCCACTTGATCAGTGCGGTTGAATTGCTCGCTGGTGCCGCCGGCCATCGTCGTGGCAATGGCATTCAACTCGCCGCTGGCGCTGTCCAGATCACCGGCGCTGCGTTGCAAGCGAGTGAAGGTGTCCGCGAGAAAATCGCGCAGAGTGTTCGCTGCGGCGGCGAGGTTGCCGAGTTCATCGCGACGCTCGCTGACAACACGTTCAGCCAACTGCCCACGGCTCAAGCGGGTGACGTAATCGATGAGGTTGCGGATCGGCTCGATCAGGTTGCGGCTGACCAGCCACAGGCTCAGCAGACCGATCAACAAGCCTGACGCGAGCATCACCAACAGCCCCAGCCACACGGTGCGCTCAGCGCTGGCACTGATCAACGCCGATTGCGCGGTGCCCTGCTCGCGCAGCTCGGCGACCAGTGCGCTCATCTGCTCGCTGGTGGCGCGATCGACGCCTTTGACCGCCGCGTCGCCGGCACTCGGATCACCACCGGCAGCGACGTAGGCATTGCGGCCTTTCTGGTAGGCCGCGCCCAACTGGCGATGCTCCTCGCGCAAACGTTCGATGCGGGATTTGAGATTGGCCTCGATGCCTTTCTGGCCGGCCAGTTCGCCGAGAATGTTCTGCACATCGCGCTGGCGCTCTTCGAACTGGCTCCAGTATTTCGCCAGATCCGCCGGTTGCTTGCCGCGCAGCAGGACGTTTTTCCATTCCTGCACCTGCACTTTGAATTGCAGGTTGGCTTCATCGATCAGTTGCGACGTGTGCAACGGACCGGCGATCAACTGGCTATAGCTTTGCACGCCGTTGGAGAGGAAATGAAAGCAGGCCAGCGCGATCAACAATATCGCCAGCAGACTGCCGCTCAGCAGGGCGAGAATTTGCGTTCTCAGGGATTTTTGCAGCATTGCAAGGTACTCGAAGCAGGGATGAGGCACGCCCGAGCGGACGTGAAAAATGGCCGGACTTCCCTGTCGACGTACCATGACCGAAAGCCAATGGCGCGCAACCTAACTCACCTGAGATCGGCGCGCCAGAGCGCTTCTTGAGAATCTTCCGACAGTCGGTAACGCGTTGATTTGCAGTCACTTTACTGTCACAAAACGGTCATGTTGGCTTGCGATGATGCCGCACAGGTGAACCTGAAAATCCCCCACCAGACACCCTCCTCGCAGCGAGCCGCCATGAACCACAGCCTCGATATCAGCCATCGCGCCCCGGACCTGTTTGGCTTGCTCTACGGCTTTCGCTTCCTGCCCGGGGAGCGCGGGCGCGAGATCGATTCGGCGACGGCTTTGCGCTGTTTGCAGGATGACGGTGACAGCGAAGAATTTCTCTGGCTGCACCTGAACCTGGCCCACGCCGCGTGCGAGCGCTGGATGAAAAGTCATCTGCAATTACCCGAGGAGTTTTTCGAGGCGTTGCACGAAGGTTCGCGTTCGACACGTATCGAGCATGTCGATTCGGCGCTGCTGGCGGTGGTCAACGATGTAGTGTTCAACCTCAGCAACATGGTCTCCTCCGACGTGTCGACGCTGTGGGTCTGCGTGCGCAGCAAACTGATCGTCAGCGCGCGCCTGCAACCGCTGCATTCGGTGGACAAGTTGCGCTCGTCGGTGAAGGCCGGCGAGTGCTTTCGCTCGCCCTCGGAACTGCTCGTGCATTTGCTGCGCGATCAGGGCGAAGTGCTGACGCAGATCGTGCGCAAGACCAGCCTGAATGTCGATCAGGTCGAAGACGAACTGCTCTCCTCGCGCCTGTCGACCAACCGCGCCGAACTTGGCGCCAACCGTCGCGTGCTGGTGCGTCTGCAACGGCTGTTGGCGCTGGAGCCGGGTTCGCTGCTGCGCCTGCTCAATCGTCCGCCGCCGTGGTTGCAGAAGGAGGACGTCAAGGAGTTGCGCAAATCCACCGAGGAGTTTGCGCTGATCATCAACGACCTCACCGCCCTCGGCGAACGGATCAAACTGTTGCAGGAAGAAATCGCCGCCAACCTCAACGAACAGAGCAACCGCACGCTGTTCACCCTCACGGTGGTGACGGTCCTGGCCTTGCCGATCAACATCATTGCCGGTTTTTTTGGGATGAATGTCGGCGGTGTGCCGCTGTCCCAAGACCCGCACGGATTTTGGGTGCTGGTCGCGCTGGTGGCGACGTTCACCGTGATTGCCGGGCGCTGGGCGTTTCGCAAGCGTGGCGATTACTGAGCGCAAAACGCAATGCCACCGTAGGGCAAATGTGGGAGCGAGCCTGCTCGCGAAGTCGGTGTGTCAGATAAATCAATGTTGAATGACATGGCGCTTTCGCGAGCAGGCTCGCTCCCACAGGGGCAATGTGCTCAATGTCAGAGTGTTGAACGAACAACATCGCCGAGCCAATCCATAAACACCCGCACCCGCAGCGGTAAATGCCGTTGCCGCGCGTACAGCAACGAAATCGCCATCGGCGGTGCGGTGTGTTGTGGCAGTACGGTCACCAGTTCGCCATTCTCCAGATGCGGCTGCATGCCGGTGCGCGGTACCTGCGTCAGGCCGAAGCCGCCCAGGCACGCCGCTTCATAGGCATCGGTGCTGTTGACCGTGACACTGCCGGCCATCGCCACGCGCCGCACCTCGCCGTTTTCCTCATAGACGAACCCCTCCGAACGCGAGCCCAGTACGCCGACGTAATGCACCAGCCGATGCTGCGCCAGATCCTCGATGGTCTGCGGCACGCCGTAACGTTGCAGGTAAGCCGGGCTGGCGCAATTGACCATCGGGAAGTCGCCGAGATGCCGAGCGACCACCGACTGATCCGGCTGCGCGCCGATGCGCAACACGCAGTCGAAACCCTCGCTGAGCAGATCGACGCGGCGGTCGGTGCTGCTGATTTCCATCTGCAGATTCGGGTGGCGATCCATGAATTCCGGCAGGCGCGGCATGATCAAGCGTCGCGCGAGGATGTTCGGCATATCGACGCGGATGCGCCCGGTCAGCGAAGCCTCGTCCTGACGGAACAGCCCTTCGATTTCATCCATGTGCGAGAGCAAGTCCTTGCTGCGCTCATACAGCACCAGTCCATCCTGAGTGGCCTGCACCTTGCGCGTGGTGCGCTGCAACAGCCGCGTGCCGAGCAAGGCTTCAAGTGCCTGCACCTGTTCGGACACGGTGGAGCGCGGCAGGCCGAGGCTTTCCCCGGCGAGAGTGAAACTCGACAGTTCGCTGACCCGGACGAAGGTCCGCAGCAGTTCCAGTTTGTTCATGACAAGCCCCAGTGATTGTTCGGCTGAGCCGATCAGTGATTCCGCTTTTGCCATGTTTATCACCTCAGGGCGGATAAATAAACTTCTTCCATCCCCAATCAATGCAATCGAGGAAGTCAGCATGAACCGCAAAATCGCACTGATCACTGGCGCCAGTCGTGGCCTCGGCCGCAGCGCCGCCCTGCACCTCGCCGCCCAAGGCATCGACATCATCGGCACCTACAACAGCCGCGCCGACGAGGCCCAGGCGTTGGTCACTGAATTGCAGGCGCTCGGCGCGAAAGCGGCGATGCTGCAACTGGACGTCGGCCGCAGCGAGAATTTCGCCGCGTTTGCCGAACAGGTTGAACAAGCACTGGAGGAGACTTTTCAGCGCCAGCGCTTTGACTTCCTTATCAACAATGCCGGGGTCGGCGTGCACGCGCTGTTCAGCGAGACCACGCCGGAGCAGTTCGATCTGCTGATGAACGTGCAGTTGAAAGGGCCGTTTTTCCTGACTCAGCAATTGCTGCCGCTGATCAATGACGGTGGGCGCATCGTCAATATTTCCAGCGGCCTGACCCGCTTCAGCCTGCCGGGTTACGGCGCTTACGCGGCGATGAAAGGCGCGATGGAAGTGCTGACGCGTTATCAGGCGAAAGAGCTAGGGGCGCGGCAGATTGGCGTGAACGTTCTGGCGCCGGGTGCGATTGAAACCGATTTTGGCGGTGGCACGGTGCGCGACAACAGTGCTGTCAACGCGATGGTCGCCAGCAACACTGCGCTGGGTCGTGTAGGGCTGCCGGATGATATTGGCGGTGCACTGGCGCTGCTGTTGTCGGAGGGCGGACAGTGGATCAACGGTCAGCGGGTCGAGGCATCCGGCGGCATGTTTCTCTGACCTCAACCAGCTGACTTTTCGTGGCGAGGGGATTCATCCCCGCTGGGCTGCGGAGCGGCCCCAAAATCAGGTCTGCTACGCAGCCCAGCGGGGATAAATCCCCTCGCCACAGGGCTACCTCAGCTTTCACATGTGCGGCGGGCCATGAAGCGCTCGCGCAGGACGTCATAACCCCAGTGGTAGACGTAGGTGTACGGCAGGAAGAACAGCAGCACGCCAATGTCGAGCAACAACGCCTGCCACAGGCTGACCGACAGCCACCAGGCAATCAGCGGCACACCCATCAAGATCAGCCCACCTTCGAACAGCAACGCATGCACTATACGGACCCAGGCGTTGTGCGGCAGATTCATCCGCGCCAATGCGCGGTCGAAAAAACGGTTGAAAACCACGTTCCACGCCAGCGCCAACAGCGCGATCAACACGGTCACCGCGCCCATGTCGAGCAACGGCTTTTGCATGATCCAGGCGAGCAGCGGTGTGCAGATCAGGATGGCGAGAAATTCGAAACCGATAGCCTGAAAAACACGTTCGGTGATGGACTTGTGGGCAGACATGGCCTGACTCCTTGTTTGACGATGGTTGCCATGATCCAACTGAAGACCGATACTTCATAACCAATAACCATCGATCAAGGCGATAGTTCATGGCTTCGCAGGAAGTGCTGTTGGCGTTTGTCCAAGCGGCGACGCAAGGCTCGTTTTCCGCGGCGGCACGCAAGTTGGGGCGCAGTCAGTCGACCATCAGCGCGGCGGTCGCCAGTCTCGAGATCGATCTGGACCTGCAGCTGTTCGACCGCAGCAGCCGCAAACCGACCCTCACCCCCGCCGGCCACGTGATGTTGCAAAAAGCCGAGGCGATTCTGGCCGCCACCAGTCGCTTGGAGATGAGCGCGCGGCAATTGGCCCAAGGTGTTGAACCGAAACTGACCGTGGCGATTTCCGACACTTATCAGTCCTATCGTTTCGAGGCGGCGCTGGTGGATTTCGAGCAGCGTTATCCGGAGCTTGAGCTGGAATGCCTGATTGCCGAATGCGAAGACCTGATCGAACTGGTCCAGCGCGGCCGAGCGCATCTGGCCTTCGCGGAAATGCAGGACAACTACCCGCCGGATCTGGTGACCTCCACTGTGGCCGAGCGCACGGAGATTGCCTTGTTCGTCAGTCGTGAGCATGCGTTGGCCAAGCTTGAGCATGTCGATCAGCAGATTCTCGAGCAACATCGCGAATTGCGGCTGGCGACCATCGTCAATCCCTACGACAGTCGCGGCAAAGGCCGGGTGTGGTCGGCGCCGAGTTACCTGATGCTGCTGGAAATGGCGGAAAAAGGCTTTGGCTGGGCACCGTTGCCGAGGTGGCTGGTGCAGCGTTATGCCAATGATTTGCTGATAGAGCTCGACGTGCGCGGCTGGCCGAAACCGGTGTTTGTCGATGCGTTGTGGTCGCGCTTGTATCCGCCGGGGCCGGCGGGGAGCTGGTTGCTCAGCAAGATGCTTGAATAAGCGGTGCTGCCATTCGCGAGCAGGCTCGCTCCCACACTTGAAATGCAATCACCTGTGGGAGCGAGCCTGCTCGCGAAAGGGCCAGCCGCACCGACGCAGCTTCCAGATCAACCCAGGTCCCTCAGTCGCCCCTCGATAAACCGCCGCTCCGGCTCCTGCCGCGTCAACTCCAGCGCCCGCTGATACGCTGCCCGCGCCTGCTCCACCCGACCCAACTGCCGGCAAAACTCCGCCCGCGCCGAATGGACCAAGTGGTAATCCTGCAACTCCCCACGCGCCAAAATCCCTTCTACCAACAACAACCCGGCCAACGCTCCATCCCGTTTGGCCACCGCCACCGCGCGGTTCAGCTCGATCACCGGCGACGGCACCGCGCGCAGCAATACGTCGTACAGACAGACAATCTGCTGCCAGTCCGTTTCCGCCGCCGACGGCGCTTCCGCATGCACCGCTGCAATCGCCGCTTGCAGGCAATATGGCCCGAAGCGTCGCGTACTCAGGGCGCGCTCGACCAGCGCGCAGCCTTCGGCCATCAGCCCGGCGTGCCACAACGAGCGATCCTGATCGTCGAGCAATACCAGTTCACCGCTCGGCGAAGTGCGCGCCGGTCGACGTGATTCGTGCAGCAGCATCAGCGCCAGCAGGCCCATGACTTCCGGCTCCGGCAGCAACTCCATCAACAAGCGCCCCAGCCGAATCGCTTCGCGCGTCAGATCCTCGCGGGTCAGCTCGGCACCGACCGAGGCCGAATAGCCTTCGTTGAACACCAGATAAATCACCCGCAGCACGCTGTCGAGGCGCTCGGGTAATTCGTTCAGCGTGGGCACTTGATAAGGGATTTTCGCGTCGCGGATCTTCGCCTTGGCGCGGACGATGCGCTGGGCAATCGCCGCCGGCGCCGAGAGAAAAGCACGGGCGATTTCCTCGGTGGTGAGGTCGCAGACTTCGCGCAAGGTCAGCGGCACTTGCGCATCTGCCGCCAGGGCCGGGTGGCAGCAGGTGAAGATCAGCCGCAAGCGATCGTCTTCCACGTCTTCGCCACTCCAGTCAGCCTGTTCGAGTTCATCGAGTTGTGCCAGCAGCAACGGTTGCGACGCCTTGAACCGCGCGCGCCGGCGCAGCACATCGATGGCTTTGAAACGTCCGGTGGAGACCAGCCAGGTGCGCGGGTTGTCCGGCACGCCATCGCGCTGCCAGCGCTCGACCGCGACGAAGAACGCCTCGTGCAAGGCTTCTTCGGCGAGGTCGAAATCACCGAGCAGGCGGATCAGCGTGGCCAGAATCCGCCGCGAATCCTCGCGGTAGACCTGCTCGACCCGCGCCCTGACGTCAGACATTCAACTGCCGCACCGGACGTACCTCAACGCTGCCGACCCGCGCTGCCGGAATGTTGCCGGCGACCTGAATCGCTTCGTTGAGATCCTTGGCATCGATCAGGTAAAAACCGGCCAGTTGCTCCTTGGTTTCAGCGAAAGGCCCGTCGGTGATCGACAACTTGCCATTACGCATCCGTACGGTGGTGGCGGTTTCTACCGACTCCAGCGCTTCGGCGGCGATCATCCGCCCGCTGCCCTGAATCGACTCGGCGTAGGCCCAGCATTCGGCGTCTTCCGGGCTGTCCGGCGAGGTGTGCAGCAAGCGTTCATCGCTGTAGACCAGGCATAGGTATTTCATGGCGATCTCCTGATTCGAACGGATCAACTATGGCTGAAGATCAGGGGGTTACATCGAACAGCGTCGCGCCGCTCATCGGATCAAACGGTGCCGACCAGTGTTCGTGGGCAATCTTCCACGCCCCGCCAACTTGCCGATAACAGGCGGTCACACGCATCCAGCAACTCTGGGTTTCGCCCTTGTCATTGGTGCCGCCGCAGTTGGCCACCCAGTGGGCGAAGGCAATGTCGTCGGCGCTTTCGATGGCGATTTCGTGGAACTCGAAGATGTGCGGGCCGGGGCACATTTCCATGCACTCGACCCAGTGCGCGCGGTAGGCCGCTTTGCCTTTGAATTGCAGGGCCTTGATCGCATCGAACGAGACGATGTCGTCGGCGTACAGGGCCATGACTTTCTCGACGTCCTTGGCCATTACCGCTTCGCGATAGGTATTGATCAGGGTCTGGATTTCGCTTTGTGCGCTCATGGTGTTCTCCGTGTTTTTTGTTGTGAAGACACCCTTAGTCGTTTGCCCTTTGCGCAGATCGACAGGGCAAACAAAAAAATTTCGCCGACAACAATGTCGCTAGAATCCGAGCTTCAATCCTTGTAGGAAAAAGGAAATTCCCGTGTCAGCCCAACTCGTGCCTTACGACAGCCTCAGCCCTTTGCAGCGTGAGCAAGTCGAGTCGATTGAAATTCACCCCGAGCAGATCAAGTTCTCCGGAGACATCCACGGTGCCCTGCACACCCTGCTGTCGAAACCCGGCCCCGGCGTAAAGGGTTTTGCCCTGCTGGCGGACGACGCACCGGTGGCGTTTCTGCTGCTCAAGCGCCCGCCGGTATTGCCCGACTGGGCCGACGAACACAGCGCCACATTGCATGCTCTGCAGGTCGATCGGCGCGCGCAGGGCAAGGGTTACGGCAAGGCGTGCCTGCAAGCGCTGCCCGCTGTCGCCCGTGAAGCGTGGCCGGAGATCAAGGGGCTGGAATTGTCGGTGGACGCTGATAACGAGGCGGCGATTGCGCTATACGCCAGGCATGGCTACGTCGACAGCGGCGAAGCGTACAAGGGCCGGATTGGGTACGAGCGGCGGATGGGGCTGTTTTTTTAAATCGTAGAGGGATAACGATGATTGACTCAATCGAAGCACTGGAAGCTATTTACGGATTGCCCCACGAACGTGCGGTGCGCAAGCAGATCGGCTTTCTCAACGAGGATTATCAGGCGATGGTGCGCCTGTCGCCGCTAGTGATCGTCAGCTCGGTGGGGACCGATGGCCTCGATAACTCGCCGCGCGGTGATGCGCCGGGGTTTGTTCGGATCATTGATCAAAACACGTTGGCCCTGCCGGATCGCCCGGGCAACAACCGCATCGATACCTTGCGCAATGTGCTGCACGATTCGCGGGTGTCGCTGCTGTTCATCATTCCCGGGATCGGCGAAACATTGCGGGTCAATGGCACGGCCCTGATCAGCGATGAACCGGCGTTGCTGGAGAGTTTCGCGGTGAATGGCAAACCGGCGAAAACTGTGTTGCTGGTGACGGTGGACGCGGCGTTTTTTCACTGTTCGAAAGCCTTTGTCCGCTCGGATGCGTGGAATCCCGAAACGCACCTGCCGCGCTCGGCCTTGCCATCTGCTGGCGCATTTCACAAGCGTCTGAATGACGGCCAGTTCGACGCCGACACCTACGATCGGGAAGCGCCGAAACGGGTGCGTGAAAGCCTTTACTAACCGCGTAACTACAAACACCTCAAAACCCTGTGGGAGCGAGCCTGCTCGCGAAGGCATCGTGTCAGTCGACACTTGCTTAGCTGAAATACCGCTTTCGCGAGCAGGCTCGCTCCCACAGTTTTGATTGAAGTTCAGAGGGTCAGGATCATCTCGTGCCACGCCATGCCGCCGTGGTCGGATTCGGACGGTTTGATGTAGGCAAAACCGAAACCTGCGTATAGCGCGATGTGCTGTTCCTTGCACATCAGATGAATCGTCGCTTTGTCCATGGCGCGCATGCGCTCGATGAATTCGCCGAGCAGGCGCTTGGCCAGGCCCTGCCCTTGGTAATCCGGGTGCACCACCACCGACATGATCACCACGTTCGGCCCTTTCGGGTCGTGGCCGATCAGTTCCTTGAACGCCTCGTCGGACATCTGCACGTCGAACGCCGCGCCGGAATTGATGAAACCGGCGACCACGCCGTCCACCTCGGCGACGATGAAGCCGTCCGGCCAAGTGGCGATGCGCGTGGCGATCTTTTCGCGGGTGGCGGCTTCGTCGCCTTCGTAGGCGACGGTTTCGATGGCGTAGCAGCGGTCGAGGTCGGCGGCGCTGACGTTGCGGATCACGGTGTTCATGGCAGCTCAAAAATCTGTGGAAACAAGGCCCGCCAGCATAATGCAGAACCAACGGGGCGGACATGCTCCACCTCGATTGTTACGCCGCTCAGGCCTTGATCGGCAGCCAGATTTCCAGGGTGCCGGTATTGAGTTTCGGGTTGTAATCCTCGCTGTAGCGCTCGAATTCCGGGGCGTCCGCCGCTTCGTGGCCGGACTGCGGCAGCCAAGTGTTCCAGATGTACTGGAAGGTGTCAGGGAGTTGCGCCAGTGACCCCTTGTGCTCGAACACCGCATATTTCTGCGGCTGGATTTCAACCCAGCGGTACTTTTCCGGCAGGTCGTCGAGCTTGTCGATCTGCACCCCGGCGATGTATTCGAAACCGCCCTCGCCGTCCGCATTGCAGCAAACGCCGTAGGTTACTTCGTTGACTTGCGCGGGGATTTTTCCCAAGTGCGGGATCAGCTTTTCCCACAACGCGGGAATGTCTTCGGTGGTCTCCTGAGTGAATCGCCCGCCGAAACCGGCAATCAGCAGAAATTGCCCGTGTTCGAAGCGAGGCTCGGTTATCTCGACGCGTTGTTCTTCATCCATGACGCGACTCCTCAGAACGGAATAATGGATTCGGCTGGGAGTATAGAAAGCCCGACCCGTTTCGCACGTTTACAGCGAGTGCAACTGCTCGACGGCGCCCGAGCCGACGAACTCGTTGTAGCCGGAAACGATCACGTACACCGCGAAATAGCAGAAGATCGCCGCCGATGCCAGATAGGAGTAGCGCAGCAGCTTGTCGCCCAGCAGCTTGCCGCCATGGCTTGCTGCGAAGCACAGACCGGCCGACCACAGCAGCCCGGCGCAGAGAAAACCACCGAGAAACAGCGCCGAACTCAACGGACCACCGCCACCGGATCGCGCAATCAACGTGCCGCCGACCGCAGCAAACCAGAGAATCGCACTCGGCGAAGACATGGCGAGGAAGATGCCGCGGAAGAATTCCTTGCGATGAGAGTTCTGCCCCACTTCCGCCGTTTCCGCCAGCAGCGCTTCGTGGTGAATCGCCGAGTAAATCATCTTCGCCGCGAAGTAGATCAGCAGCGCCGAACCGCCAATCCATAGCACCCAGCGCACGGTTTCGTATTGCAGCAAAACGGTCATGCCGGCTAGCGCCAGCACCGCGTAGATCAGGTCACCGACGCAGGTGCCCAGGCCCAGGGCGAAGCCCTGAAAGTAGCCGCGCTGCATGGCCAGGGTGATCATCGCGATGTTGGCTACGCCGATATCCAGGCACAGCGAAAGGCTCAGCAAGAAGCCGCTGGTGAATTCCATTGACCGATTTTCCTTGAAAAAAATGTTTACAAGCGCGCTGGACAGTATGCCATCACTGCCCTTATCTTCCGCCACAGGTCACCGCAGTGACCAGCGTCGCTCGGACGGTTCCGGGCGCTTACGTTATCCGAGGCAACAATGGCCGAACAAGGTTCGCCGCGCCGCTTTGCGCGCATAGATCGACTCCCCCCTTACGTGTTCAACATCACCGCCGAGCTGAAAATGGCCGCTCGCCGCCGTGGTGAAGACATCATCGACCTGAGCATGGGCAATCCCGACGGCGCCACGCCGCCGCACATTGTCGAAAAACTGGTGCAGGTCGCCCAACGTGAGGACACCCACGGTTACTCGACGTCCAAAGGCATTCCGCGCCTGCGCCGGGCGATTTCCAACTGGTACAAGCAGCGCTACGAAGTCGATATCGACCCGGAAAGCGAAGCCATTGTCACCATCGGTTCCAAGGAAGGCCTGGCGCATTTGATGCTGGCCACCCTGGACCAGGGCGACACCGTGCTGGTGCCGAACCCGAGCTATCCGATCCACATTTACGGCGCAGTGATTGCCGGCGCTCAGGTGCGTTCGGTGCCGCTGGTGCCGGGGGTGGATTTCTTCGATGAGCTGGAGCGCGCCATTCGCGGCTCGATCCCCAAGCCGAAAATGATGATCCTCGGCTTCCCGTCGAACCCGACTGCACAGTGTGTGGAACTGGATTTCTTCGAACGGGTGATCGCCCTCGCCAAGCAGTACGACGTTTTGGTCATCCACGACCTGGCTTATGCCGACATCGTCTACGACGGCTGGAAAGCGCCGTCGATCATGCAGGTGCCGGGGGCCAAGGACATTGCGGTGGAGTTTTTTACCCTGTCCAAGAGCTACAACATGGCCGGCTGGCGTATCGGTTTCATGGTCGGCAACCCGGAATTGGTCAGCGCCCTGGCGCGGATCAAGAGCTACCACGACTACGGCACCTTCACCCCGCTGCAAGTGGCGGCGATTGCCGCGCTGGAAGGCGATCAGCAATGCGTGCGCGACATCGCCGAGCAGTATCGCCAGCGTCGCAACGTGCTGGTCAAAGGCCTGCATGAGCTGGGCTGGATGGTCGAGAATCCGAAAGCGTCGATGTACGTCTGGGCGAAGATTCCCCAGGCGTATGCGCATCTGGGCTCGCTGGAGTTCGCCAAGAAACTGCTGGCCGAGGCCAAGGTCTGCGTCTCGCCGGGCGTGGGTTTTGGCGAGTACGGTGATGACCACGTGCGCTTCGCGCTGATCGAAAACCAGGATCGCATCCGCCAGGCCGTGCGCGGGATTCGCGGGATGTTCCGCGCGGATGGCTTGGTTACCAAATAACTGACACGCCTCTGATCGTTCCCACGCTCTGCGTGGTAATGCAGCCCGAGACGCTCTGCGTCTCAAAGCGGACGCAGAGCGTCCATTGAGGCATTCCCACGCGGAGCGTGGGAACGATCAAGCAGGAAGTCCACGCCCACAAAAAAACCGCATCGCTGCGGTTTTTTTGCGCCTGCAAACTGCCGCTTAAACGAACAGCGACAGCAGCAGGATAAAGCCCAGGCCGACCACCGAGAGGATGGTTTCCATCGCGGTCCAGGTCTTGAACGTTTCGGCCACGGTCATGTTGAAGTACTGCTTGACCAGCCAGAAACCGGCGTCGTTGACGTGGGACAGGATCAGCGAACCGGCGCCGGTGGCCAGCACCAGCAGCTCACGGTTGACGCCCGGAATCATGCCGACAACCGGTACCACAATGCCCGCGCCAGTGATGGTCGCCACGGTCGCCGAACCGGTGGCGATTCGGATTACCGCCGCCACCAGCCACGCCAGCAGGATCGGCGAGATCTGCGCGCTGACCGCCATGTGGCCGATCACGTCACCCACGCCACTGGTCACCAGCATCTGCTTGAAGCCACCGCCGGCACCGATGATCAGAATGATCGCAGCGGTAGGCGCCAGACTTGCGTCGAGCCACTTGAGCATCTGGTTGGAACCGATGCCCTGCTTGTAGCCGAAGGTGTACAGCGACAACAGCAACGCCAGCAGCAGTGCGGAGATCGGGTGGCCGATCATGTCCATCCAGATGCGGAAGAAGTTGCCGTCCGGCAGCGCCACGTCAGCGAAAGTTTTCAGCAGCATCAGGAACACCGGCAGCAGCACGGTGACCAGAGTAATGCTGAAGCTTGGCAGGTTGGCCGAATCGTTTTCACGGGCCAGTTGATCGACCAGCTCCTGATTCGGGTGACCGGGAATGTGCTTGGCGATGAAGGTACCGAAGATCGGACCGGCAATGATGGCGGTCGGCAGCGCGACGATCAGACCGTAGAGAATGGTCTTGCCGATGTCAGCGCCGAACACGCCGATGGCCAGCAGCGGGCCTGGGTGCGGCGGTACCAGACCGTGCACCGCAGAGAGGCCGGCGAGCAGCGGGATACCGATCTTGATGATCGATACGCCAGTGCGACGCGCAACGATGAACACCAGCGGAATCAGCAGCACGAAGCCGATTTCGAAGAACAGCGGGATGCCCACCAGGAACGCGGCGAACATCATTGCCCACTGGACTTTGTCCTTGCCGAAGGCGCGGATCAGGGTCTGGGCGATCTGATCGGCGCCGCCGGATTCGGCCATCATTTTGCCGAGCATGGTGCCCAGGGCAAGGATGATGCCGACGAAACCGAGCACGCCACCGAAGCCGTCCTGGAACGCCTTGATGATGGTGTTGATCGGCATGCCGGAAGTCAGGCCGAGGAAAGCGGCGGCGATGGTCAGGGCTATGAACGGGTGAATCTTGAATTTGGTGATCAGGATAATCAGGCCGATTACCGTGACCACCGCATCGAGCAGCAGGAACGTCTCGTGGGACATGCCAAACATGGGGGGTGTCTCCTGGATTGTTGTTGTTATTAAAGCGGGTTGAACAGAAGTCGGGAGGACAGCGCTGTCTTTTTCAACATGCTCATACCGCCTGTTTCAGACCGTTGGCCTGCCACCAGACGTGAGCCTGCAGGGCCAGCTCTTCGACGCTGTGAATCGAGGCATTGAGCGGCAGGGTCAGCGGCTCGCCCTTGGGCGATTCGAGGGTGGCGAACTGGCTTTCGATCAACGTCGCCGGCATGAAGTGGCCCGGGCGGTGCGATACGCGCTCGGCGGCGACTTCCGGGGTCAATTCAAGAAACACGAAACCGAGGCCCGGCAAGGCACTGCGCAGACGTTCGCGGTAACTGTGTTTAAGGGCGGAGCAGGTCAATACCGGGCGCTGGCCTTGGGCATCGACGCGACGCAGTTCATCGCACAGGCTGTCGAGCCAGCCAGCGCGGTCTTCGTCGTTCAGGGGGATCCCCGCGCTCATCTTTTCGATGTTCGCGGCCGGATGAAAAGTATCGCCTTCAATGGCAGTGGCGCCGCTCAATTGGCACAGGGCCTGGCTGACGCACGTCTTGCCGCAACCGGCAACGCCCATGATGACCAGGGCGGTGATGGGATGACTCATATAACACCTCAGCGCGCAGACAGCGCTACCTTTGCTAGCTATGACTCTAGTGCACAGGCAGAAGTTGCCGACGCCTTCTTGTCGTTTTTTTGGGTTGCAGCAGGTTTGTTCCCGACGCCAAAAAGCACAGATCAGGCAGGACCGCGCTCACGCATTTGCAGCTGCATCAGGACAGCGCTACCTTAGTGCCTTGATTTTTGTTTGGCAAGCCGCCCGATGACCTCCCCCAAGAACGATAAAAATACCCGCACCACCGGCCGTCCGACCCTCAACGAAGTAGCCCGCCTGGCCGGCGTCAGCCCGATCACTGCCTCGCGCGCCTTGCGCGGGGTGAGCACGGTAGCCACCGAACTGGTGGAAAAAGTGCAGAAAGCCGCGCTCGAACTCAACTATGTGGTCAACCCTGCCGCCCGCGCTTTGGCCTCGGCGCAGAGCCATTCAGTGGTGGTGCTGGTGCCGTCGCTGTCCAACCTGCTGTTCATCGACACGCTGGAAGCCATTCATCGGGTGCTGACGCCCAAGGGCTTCGAAGTGTTGATCGGCAACTTCCACTACTCGCGCGATGAAGAAGAAAACCTGCTGCGCAACTACATGGCTTATCAGCCGCGCGGCTTTCTGTTGACCGGTTTTGATCGCACGGAAAGTTCGCGGCGGATGATCGAGGCCAGCAACATTCCTTGCGTGTACATGATGGAGCTGGACAGTGCTGCCGGAGTCAATTGCGTGGGTTTCTCGCAGTTGAGCGCCGGGGAAACTGCCGCCGAACACCTTCTGTCTCGCGGACGCAAGCGCTTGGCCTACATTGGCGCGCAGCTGGATCAACGCACGTTGTTGCGCGGTGAAGGCTTCCGCAAGGCGTTGCAGAAGGCGGGCCGTTACGACCCGGATCTGGAAGTGCTGACGCCACGTGCTTCGTCGGTGGGTCTGGGTAGCGAGCTGTTTCTGCAATTGCTGGCGGCGCATCCGGATGTTGATGCGATTTTCTTCGGCAACGATGACCTGGCCCAAGGCGCGCTGCTGGAAGCCTTGCGTAACGGCATCAAGATTCCCGAGCAAGTGGCGATTCTCGGTTTCAACGATTTGCCGATGTCCGAGCACATGGTCCCGCGCCTGAGCAGCATCAACACCCCGCGCGAGGCGATCGGCCGGCGCGCGGCGGAGCAGATGCTGACGTTGATGGCGGGTAACAAAGTGGCGCGGCCGGTGGAGGATATGGGGTTTGAGCTGAAGGTTCGCGAGAGTACCTGACCCTTCACAAATGCTGAGTTGAAACACAACCCTTGTGGGAGCGAGCCTGCTCGCGAAAGCGCTGGGTCAGTCAGCATTGATACAGCTGACACGACGCCTTCGCGAGCAGGCTCGCTCCCACAGGGGATCTCTACCAAATTCAATGGCTGAGCAGGTCAACCAGGGCCTGCGCGCCCTTCTGCAAGGGCTGGCTCTTGAGCCACACCGCGTGCACCGGCAGCACCAGGCCATTTTCGATGTTGCGAAAATTCAGCCTTTTCAAACGTCCCGCGTCCAGCCACGGCTGCACCACCGACAGCGGAAAATTACCCCAGCCCAACCCCGCTTCGACCATCTCCATTGCCGTCTCGAGATTGTCCGTACGCCAGTAGGATTCAGCCACCAACGGCCGCGTTTCGCTGATCGGCAGGTCGCGGCTGGCGACGATGATCTGCCGCACCTGCACCAGATCTTCAAGAAACACATCCCGCCCCTGCAACAACGGGCTGTCCGCCGCCAGCGTGGCGATCATGCGTTCGCTGCCGACAAACTGAAACCGCTCCAGCGCATTCACGCTCAAACCGGCGAACGCCAGGCACAGGCTGACCCGGCCAGTGTGCAACATCGCCAGCACATCATCCTGTGGCGCGGTCAGCACTTCGATGTCGAGCAACGGATGCCGCTCGGCAATCACCTTGATCGCTGCCAGCAAGCGCCGCCGATCGATGTCCGCAACCACGCCAATCGACAACCTGCTTTCCAGCCCCAGCGACAGCTCCACCGCGTGCACCTGCAGCTGCTTGAGCTGTTCGGCGATCAACCGTGCGTGCGGCACTAACGACTGGGCCATCGCCGTGGGTTGCGGCTCGCGATGACTGCGATCAAACAACGCATAACCGAGCTCGGCCTCAAGGTTGGCGATGCCCATGCTTACTGCCGACGGCACCTTGCCCAACTGCCGCGCCGCAGCGGAGAACGAGCCGCGTTCGATCACCGCGAGAAATAATTCGATGCTGTCGCTGCTGAAATTCAAATGCCTCACCTATCAATAAGACTGAAAGCTACCGACTTTTTCTGTCAGGTCTATTGAAGCTATCTTTCGCCGCCTTCGCCAGCCCCGCTGGCCAACATTCGGCAAGAAAGAGGCAAATCTGCATGCAAGGCGTGAAACGCAAACTGGTCTACGTGTCGCTCTACGAAGTGATCGGCATGACCTTCTCGGCACTTGGTCTGGCACTGTTATCGGGCACATCGCCGGGCAGCACCGGGCCGCTGGCGGTGATCATCACCAGCATCGCCGTGACCTGGAATTTCATTTACACCTCGTTGTTCGAGCGCTGGGAAAGTCGCCAGGTCTCGCGCACCCGTACGGTCAAACGGCGTATCGCCCATGCGGTCGGCTTTCAATTGACGCTGATCGTGTTTCTGATTCCGCTGATTGCGTGGTGGATGCACATCAGTCTTGTGCAGGCGTTCCTGCTGGATCTGGCACTGATCATTTTCATTCCTTGCTACACCTTCGTGTTCAACTGGCTGTTCGACCGGATCTTCGGCCTGCCGAACTCGGCGCTGCCGGATTCTGCCGCTGCGGCATAAATCGCTAATTCGTAAGCAGATACTGCGAGAAATCAGCGGTTTGACCGGGTAAACCGCTTGTATTCACAATCCGCAAACACCGATAGCAGGCTAAGCTTTTCCATCAATAAAAAATGGATCAGCTTATGACTGCTCACACTCCCGCCGCTGCGCCCAGTGATGGCATCGACCCGGTACGCGCCGCCGAAATTTCCGCCCGCATCGATCGACTGCCCGCCGTTGCCACCATCTGGCGTCTGGTGGCGCTGCTGTCGATCGGCGGATTTTTCGAACTCTACGATCTGTTCCAGACCGCCTACATCAGCCCCGGGCTGATTCGCGACGGCTTGTTCGCCACGGGCAAGCAAGGCGTGTTCGGTTTCTCCGATCAGGCGGCGTTTGCCTCGGCGACGTTCCTCGGCCTGTTCCTCGGCGCCAGCCTGCTCAGTCCGCTGGCGGATCGTTTCGGCCGCCGGGCGATCTTCACCTTCGCGCTGATCTGGTACACGGCGGCGACAGTGCTGATGGGGATTCAGACTTCGGCGCTGGGCATCATCGGCATGCGTTTTCTGGTCGGCATCGGCCTCGGTATCGAGCTGGTGACCATCGACGCTTACCTCTCGGAACTGGTGCCCAAGCGCATGCGCAGCTCGGCGTTTGCCTTTGCGTTTTTCGTGCAGTTCCTCTCGGTGCCGGCGGTGGCCTTGATGTCGTGGTGGCTGGTGCCGCAAGCGCCGTTCGGGGTGTCCGGCTGGCGTTGGGTGGTGCTGGCCAGCGCGGTGTTTGCGCTGTTTATCTGGTGGCTGCGCAAGCGTCTGCCGGAATCGCCGCGCTGGCTGGCGCAGCATGGTCGCTTTGATGAGGCCAACCGGATCCTCGACCATCTCGAAGCGCGCTGCGCCAAGGATTACGGCCAGGCGCTGGATGCGCCGGAACCGGTGTCAGTCGATGTCGAAGGCAAGGGCCGTTTCGCCGATATCTGGCAACCGCCCTACCGCCGCCGCGCGTTGATGTTGATCGTCTTCCACATCTTTCAGGCGATCGGTTTCTTCGGTTTCGGCAACTGGTTGCCGGCGCTGCTTTCGGGGCAAGGCGTGAGTGTCACCCACAGTCTGATGTACGCCTTCATCATCACCCTCGCCTACCCGCTCGGGCCGTTGCTGTTCGTGAAGTTCGCCAACCGCTTCGAAAACAAATGGCAGATCGTCGGCTCGGCCCTCGGCGCGATGACCTTCGGCACCCTGTTCGCCCTGCAGAGCAGCGCGTTCGGGCTGATCTTCTGCGGGGTAATGATCACCTTCTGCAACGCCTGGCTGAGCTTCAGTTATCACTCCTATCAGAGCGAACTGTTCCCGACCAACATCCGCGCCCGCGCGGTCGGGTTCTGCTATTCGTTCAGTCGCTTGTCGACGGTGTTCAGCAGTCTGCTGATCGGCATGTTTCTGGATAATTTCGGCACGCCGGGGGTACTGGCGTTTATCGTCAGCAGCATGCTGATCGTGATGCTGACCATCGGCTGGTTCGGTCCACGAACGCGTAATCTGGCGTTGGAGAATATTGCTCATCGCTGATGGCTAATACATGACTCAACTGTGGGAGCGAGCCTGCTCGCGAAAGCGTCGTGTCAGTGGCTATAGGCTTGACTGACACAACGCTTTCGCGAGCAGGCTCGCTCCCACATTGGCTATTGGTGACGTTGAACAGCTCAGTTCAATTGCAGGGTTTCATTGAACTGACTGATCGCATCCACCACATGCCGCGAGCCCTGCTGAATCTCGAGGATCACCTCGCCCGCCTCGTTCGCCAGCTCCACGCCCAACCCGGTTCGGCTCAGGCTCGACTGCATGCTCGACACCGCGCTCAGCGACAGGTCGTGGTTCTTGCGCACCACGTCGACAATTTCCAGAGTGGCCTGACTGGTCCGCGCGGCGAGGCTGCGCACCTCATCGGCGACGACGGCAAAACCGCGTCCATGCTCACCGGCGCGCGCCGCTTCGATCGCTGCATTGAGTGCCAGCAGGTTGGTCTGGTCGGCAATGCCGCGAATGGTCTGGACGATGGTGCCGATGATGTCCGACTGTTTGCTTACCGCATCGATGCTCACCGCCGCTTCGTTCAGATCGCGGGAAATGTCCTGAATGATCTGCACGGTCTGCTGCACGACTTGTGAGCCTTTTTGCGCGCAGGCGTCGTTTTGTACCGAGGTGCTGTGGGCCGATTCCGCAGCGTTTTGCAGGGTGGTCATCTGCCGGGTGATGTCGCTGGCGAACTTGACCACTTTGTACAAGCGGCCCTTGGCGTCGAACAGCGGGTTGTACGAGGCTTCCAGATAAACCATCTGGCCGGACTTGTTCTTGCGTTCGAAACGGTGCGAGTGATATTCGCCGCGATTGAGCGAAGCCCAGAAAGCTTTGTATTGCGCGGATTCGGCTTCGGCACGGTGACAGAACAGGCTGTGGTGCTGGCCGACAATTTCAGGGTGCGCGTACTGCATGGTCTGCAGGAAGTTGTCGTTAGCGCGGATGACATTGCCTTCGGGGGTAAACTCGATCACCGCCATGGAACGGCCGATCGCCGCGAGCATGGCTTCTTCTTCATGCTCTTTGTTGATGCGTGCGGTGATGTCCGCCGCAACCTTGATCACACTTCTGACCTGTTTGTCGGGCCCGAACACCGGCATGTAACTGGCTTCAAGCCAGATCTCCCGGCCGCTCTTGTTCAGGCGCAGAAAAGTGCCGCTGAGCGGTTCACCACGGGCCAGGTCACGCCACAACTTCGCGTAGTCCTCGCTGCGGTAGAAGCTTTCTTCACAGAAGATCCGATGGTGTTTGCCGCGCACTTCTTCGGCGCTGTAGCCCATGGTCTTGCAGAAGTTCTCGTTGGCGTCGAGGACGATGCCGTCCGGGGTGAACTCGATCATCGCCATCGAACGGCTGATCGCCTCTATTTTCGCGTTGGCCTCGGTCAGCGCACAGCTGAAGCGTTCGATTTCCCGCAGGTCAGCCTTGTGATGTAGGTTGAACATGGTTGTATCACCTTCCGCGCGTTCTTTTGATTTGATGAAAGTTCTGGTCTTGCAAGATCCATCACTACGTTCCACAGAACAGGCACACTCCTTCCTCCACGGGAGGAAGTTGTCAGGTGATAAATGATGATCAATCGGAGGGTCCCAGCAGCGACGCTCTGATCAAGACATCCTTTTCTTGATAGCCCGCAAGCGGGCCAGCCCTAACGTGTAGAAGAACTTCCATTTAGATGACGCTCCTTGTTGGTTCAGTGTCGGTGCCTTGGATTGCGCACTCTGGCAGCATGAATCACGGACCAACCTGCGCCATCGGCCGGTTGGCATGACGGTCGACATGGTTAGTTACCTGCAAGCATAGCCAGCGCAACGCCGGGCGCAAGGCCACTAGTCGGCCAGTATCTGGCACTTTTTGCACAAGAAACGGTTCAGCGCGGGGAAACAGTGTGGTGAAAACGGACGTTTTCGCCAGCGAAGCGGAAGCCCGCGAAACGGGCTCCCGTAGAGATTGCTTAATGGCCGAAGATATCGACCTTCTTGGCTTTCTTCTCGGCACGTTTTTCAATCGCAGTCTTGGCCGGTTTCTTCTTCGCAGCTTTCTTTGAATCCATACCTTTGGACATGATCGGTACTCCACTCACAGGGGTGTGAGTTCAGGTATACACCTATCCCGAGGCGTGCGTTCTTTTATAATCGGCGCTTTTCGCAGCGACAGCCCGAACCATGTCCGATATCCACTACAGCCAGCTCGACGAATCGTTGTGGCCGCTGATGAACAAGTTCTACCGCAGCCACCAGTCGTCGATGAAAGCCGTGCGCGAGGCGCAGTTGTGGGTAGCGCGGCGCGGCGAGATCGTTGCGGCGCTGTGTTTGCGGCCAGTCTCGGGCGGACACTGGCTGACGGGGTTGTTTGTTGATCCGCAGTGCCGGGAACAAGGTGTCGCTGCGCAGTTGATCGCAGCGGCGGTTGCCCAGGTGGACGAGCCGGTGTGGCTGTTTTGTCATCCGGATTTGCGCGGGTTTTATGAGCGGCGTGGCTTCAGTTTCGATCCGCCGCTGCCGCAGGCGATGGCCGAGCGGTTGAGCCGGTATGCGCGGAGCAAGCCGATGATTGCGATGGGGCTCAATCCCGCAGATTTACGCTGAAACCCTGTGGGAGCGAGCCTGCTCGCGAATGCGGTGTGTCAGCGCCGAATCTGGTTCTGATACTCCGCGTTCGCGAGCAGGCTCGCTCCCACAGGTATTGATGGTGTTCTGACAATCAGTCGTCAGCGTTGGGATCAAGGTCCGGAAACAGCACTTCGGTAAAGCCGAACTTGCTGAAATCGGTAATCCGTGACGGATACAGTCGTCCGATCAGGTGATCGCATTCATGCTGCACCACTCGCGCATGAAACCCCGAGGCCACGCGCACGATCGGCTCGCCCTTGGGATCAAAGCCTTCGTAGCGAATCTGCTGATAACGATCCACCGCGCCGCGCAGCCCCGGCACCGAAAGACAGCCTTCGAAGCCCTCTTCCATCAGCGGATTCAACGGCGTGATCAGCGGATTGATCAGGATCGTCTGCGGCACCGCTTCGGCGTCCGGGTAACGCTCGCTGTGTTCGAAGCCGAAGATCACCAGTTGCAGATCGACGCCGATCTGCGGCGCCGCGAGGCCAACACCGCCGACGCTTTCCATGGTCTGGAACATGTCGTCGATCAATTGCCAGAGCTCGGCGCTGTTGAACATTTCCGGTGGTACCGGCGCGGCGATGCGTAGCAGGCGCTCATCACCCATTTTCAGAATTTCACGAATCATGGTCGCGCTTCGTCAGTGTCCGGCTTGAGCGAATGATCGCGGCCCAGGCCCGAGACGTGTTGTTTGGGGGATTCGTCAGGCTCGCCAGGGGCTTTTTCGCCCTTTTCCTTGCCTTCGGCGGACATGTGCTCAATCACCGCGTTCATCTCCGCGCCGAGCAACAGGACTGCGGAGGAAATATAGAAATACAGCAAGAGCACGATGATCGCCCCGATGCTGCCATACATCGCGTTGTAGTTGGCGAAGGTTTTCACGTAGAAGGCAAACCCCAACGAGGCGAGGATCCACACCACCACGGCCAGGACTGAACCTGGGGTGATGAAACGGAATTCCTGTTTGACGTCGGGCATTACGTAATAGATCAGCGCCACCGCAACCATCATCAGAATCACGATCACCGGCCAGCGGGCGATCGTCCACACTGTGACGATGAAGTATTCCAGCCCCACCTGTGCGGCAATCCAGCCCATCACCTGTGGCCCGAGCACCATCAGCGCAGCGGCGATCAGCAGCATCCCGGCGATGCCAACGGTGTAGACGATCGACAAAGGGAAACGCTTCCAGATCGGCCGGCCTTCGACCACGTCGTAAGCGGCGTTCATCGCGCTCATCATCAGGCGCACGCCGGCGGACGCGGTGTACAGGGCGATCACGATACCGATGGACAGCAGGCCACCCTTGGATTGCTGCAACTGGTCGATCACCGGGTTGACCTGCTCCAGTGCTTGCGGCGGCAGCACCAGTTCAGATTGCAGACGCAGCCAGGAGAAGAAATCCGGCAGGTGCAGGAAACCGATCAGGGCGATCAGGAAAAGAATGAACGGGAAGAGCGAGAACAGCATCTGGTAGGCCAGCGCCGAGGCGTAGGTCGACATTTCGTCATCGACGAACTCAGTGACCGTGCGCACCATCACCCGGTGCAGGGGCAGACCTTTCATGTCCGGGAATATCATTCGCGTCTCCTTGCGCCGCAAAAGGTTGAAGTCGTGGCGACTCAGGGGCCGTTTTTTACCTCAAGGTAGCCTAGTTGACGAGCCTTTGGCGGATGACCGCAGGGTTCTGATACAAAAACGGCCATCCTTGGATGGCCGCTCGTGTGATTCGTTCAAGGCTCGCTTACGCCTTGTCGACGCCCTTTTTCACAGCGTCCTTGGCGTTGCCGACCGCTTGCTGGGCTTCGCCTTTTTTCTCTTGGACTTTGCCTTCAGCCCGCAGCTTGTCGTTGTCAGTAGCTTTGCCGACGCCTTGTTTGACGTTGCCGACGGCTTCGTTGGCCATGCCTTTTACTTTATCGCCTGTGCTACTCATGGTGTTTCTCCGTGAAGCATAAAGGGAAGAAAAGTCATTACGTAACGATTGACCGGTGCGCTTTGCGCCGAGTTTCATTTATTTTGCCGGCATTTCGTCGTGGCATGCAGGTTGCGCTTTATGTTTGCCGGCGTTGCCCCGAGAATGCTCAGCCTACGGGCGCTGCGCCCGGCACACCGATTCGCAGGAATGTCATGAAGCTCAATAAAACCCAGGCCATCGCCCGTCGCAACCAGGAACTGGGCGGCGCCGTGCTCGGCACCAACAACTGCCACTTCGCCGAACTGAACCGTAACCGCAACATCTGGTGGTTCGACCTGCCGGTGTCGCGTCTGGCCATCGGTCAGTACGAGTGGATTCACTTGCTGCTGCACACCCCGGCGACCGATGAGTTGCTGCACCTGAAAGTGCCGACGGTGTTCCTGCGCGAAAAGCTCGAAGGCCTGGTGATTCGCAACGAAGGCAAACGCAAGGCGGCGCTGAGCCTGGAATTGAGTGCGGACAAGGATTCGTATCTGCAGGACATGCGACCGGCGGGGACCAATGTGAATTTTGCGCCGTTTCGTCAGTAGGATTTGCACTTGATCGTTCCCACGCTCTGCGTGGGAATGCATCTCGGGACGCTCTGCGTCCCTGCAGTGCTGGACGCGGAGCGTCCGGGGCGGCATTCCCACGCGGAGCGTGGGAACGATCAGTTCACCAACAAAAAGCCCCGCATCTGCGGGGCTTTTTATTTACGCGGCAGACTTGGCCTTGATCTTCTTCAGCTCTTCATCCCGCAATTCGCGGCGCAGGATCTTGCCGACGTTGGTAGTCGGCAGCGCATCGCGGAACTCCACCGAGCGCGGCACCTTGTAGCCGGTAACGTTGGCGCGCATGTGGTCCATGACCTGCTCTTTGGTCAGGGTCACGCCCGGTTTGGCGACGATGAAAATCTTGATCGCCTCACCTGACTTCTCGTCCGGCACGCCAATTGCCGCGCACTGCAACACGCCCGGCAAAGTCGCCAGCACGTCTTCCAGTTCGTTCGGATAGACGTTGAAGCCTGACACCAGAATCATGTCTTTCTTGCGATCGACAATGCGCATGTAGCCGTCCGGCTGGATCAGCGCGATGTCACCGGTTTTCAGCCAGCCGTCGCTGTCGAGCATTTCATCGGTGGCTTCCTGACGCTGCCAGTAGCCCTTCATCACTTGCGGGCCCTTGACGCACAGCTCGCCGATTTCGCCCAGCGGCTGCTCGACACCGGCATCGTCGATGACTTTGCACAGGGTCGACGGCACCGGAATGCCGATGGTGCCGATCTGGATGTGCTGGATCGGGTTGACCGTGGCCACCGGGCTGGTTTCGGTCATGCCGTAGCCTTCGCAGATGGCGCAACCGGTCACGGCTTTCCAGCGCTCGGCCGCCGCCAGTTGCAGGGCCATGCCGCCGGACAGGGTGACTTTCAGGGCGGAGAAATCCAGCTTGCGGAAACCTTCGTTGTTGCACAGCGCCACGAACAGCGTGTTCAGACCGACGAAACCGCTGAACTTCCACTTCGACAGTTCCTTGACCATCGCCGGCAGGTCGCGCGGGTTGCTGATCAGAATGTTGTGGTTGCCGATCAGCATCATTGCCATGCAATGAAAGGTGAACGCATAGATGTGATACAGCGGCAGCGGCGTGATCAGGATCTCGCAGCCTTCGTTGAGGTTGGAGCCCATCAGCGCCTTGCATTGCAGCATGTTGGCGACCAGGTTGCGGTGCGTCAGCATCGCGCCCTTGGCTACGCCGGTGGTGCCGCCGGTGTATTGCAGCACCGCGACATCGCCGCTGTCCGGGTTGGCTTCGGCCACTGGCTGGCCGTGGCCCTTGCTCAGGACGTCGTTGAACTTGACGGCTTTGGGCAAGTGATAGGCCGGGACCATTTTCTTCACGTACTTGATGACGCTGTTGATCAGCAGGCGCTTGATCGGCGGCAGCAGGTCGGCGACTTCGGTGACGATGACGTGCTTGACGCCGGTCTTCGGCACCACGGCTTCGGCCAGGTGCGCCATGTTCGCCAGGCACACCAGGGCTTTGGCGCCGGAGTCGTTGAATTGGTGTTCCATTTCCCGCGCGGTGTACAGCGGGTTGGTGTTGACCACGATCAGCCCGGCGCGAATGGCACCGAAGACCGCGACCGGGTACTGCAGGACGTTGGGCAGTTGCACGGCGATTCGATCACCGGGCTGCAAGTCGGTATGCTGTTGCAGATACGCGGCAAAGGCACCGGACAGCTCGTACAGCTCACCGTAGGTGATTGTCTTGCCGAGGTTGCTGAAAGCCGGTTTGTTGGCGAAGCGTTGGCAGGATTGCTTCAACACTGCCTGAATGTTCGGATACTCGTCTGGATTGATCTCGGCTGCGATTCCAGCCGGGTACTTATCCTTCCAAAAGTCTTCGATCATGGAAGCCCACTCCTCAGCAACGCGAATTCTTCACCGCATTTGATGCGATTATTATTGGTGTGTGTTTTGTATTGGTGAATCCGGCGTTTTACAGGCCGAGAAGTCACAAAGCGCGCCGAGAGTAGCAGCTTTGCCAAGGGTCGACCAGAGCCAAAAGAGGCCCCTACAGTCATATTGATGACTCAAGACTTGCCAGCGGTCATTTTAGAGCAAAAATCCTATTAAACCGTGAAAGCCCCGTAGTCATGGGGTGTAAAAGCAAAAGATCGCAGCCTTCGGCAGCTCCTACATTTTGGAATGCGTTTCCTGTAGGAGCTGCCGAAGGCTGCGATCTTTTCGCTTGTAACCTTTATGCGATATCCCGCAACTCGCGCCGCAGAATTTTCCCTACAGGCGTCATCGGCAACGACTCACGCAACACGATGTGCTTCGGCACCTTGTAGGCCGTGAAATTCTCTTTGCAGTAAGCCTTCAGCTCTTCCAGGCTGACCCCGCTCTCCCGCGCTACCACAAACAGCTTCACCGCCTCTCCCGAACGCTCGTCCGGCACGCCGATGACCGCGCAGTTGGCGACTTTCGGGTGGGCCATGACCACGTCTTCGATTTCGTTGGGATAAACGTTGAAGCCGGAGACGATGATCATGTCCTTCTTGCGATCGACGATGCGCACGAAACCGTCGGGGTCGATCACGGCGATATCTCCAGACTTGAACCAACCCTCGGCATCCAGCACTTCGGCGGTGGCTTCGGGTTTGTTCCAGTAACCCTTCATGATCTGCGGGCCTTTGATGCACAGCTCGCCGCGCTCGCCCAGCGGCTGTTCGACGCCGTCATCGTTGATGATTTTCACCAGCGTGCCCGGCACCGGCAGGCCGACAGTGCCCAGGCGCGACTGATCGCCGTATGGGTTGGTGCACGCCACCGGCGAGGTTTCGGTCAGGCCGTAGCCTTCGGTGATACGGCAACCGGTCATCAGCTCCCAGCGCTCGGCGGTGGCCTTGACCAGCGCAGTGCCGCCGGAGTTGGTGAGCTTCAGGCTGGAGAAATCCAGGGTCTTGAAATCGGGATGATCCATCAGCGCAACGAACAAGGTGTTCAAACCCAGCAGCGCCGAGAAGCGCCAGTTCTTCAGTTCCTTGATGAAGCCGGCGATGTCGCGCGGATTGGAGATCAGCACGTTGTGGTTGCCGGACACCATCATGCACATGCAATTCGCAGTGAAGGCATAGATGTGGTACAGCGGCAGCGGCGCGATCATCACTTCCTGGCCTTCGCGCAACAGCGGCTGACCGTCCGCGCCGAGCTGAGCCAGACAGGCGCGCACCTGCTGCATGTTCGCCACCAGATTGCCGTGGGTGAGCATCGCGCCCTTGGCCAGGCCGGTGGTGCCGCCGGTGTATTGCAGCACGGCGATGTCATCGAGGCCGACGTTCAGCGGTTTGATGCCCAGGCCGCGGCCCATGCGCAGCGCGCTTTTGAACGAAGTGGCTTGCGGCAGCGAATACTCGGGAACCAGTTTCTTCACTTTGCTGACCACGGTGTTGACCAGCCAGCCTTTGGCGGTGGGCATCAGGTCGCCCATCTTCGCTTCGATCAAATATTGGATGTCGGTGTCGGGCAGCACTTCTTGGACTTTCTGCCCGAACAGGTTCAGATAGACCAGCGCGCGCGCGCCGGAATCCTTGAACTGGTGGCGCATTTCCCGTGGCGTATACAACGGGTTGGTATTGACCACGATCAGCCCGGCGCGCAGCGCGCCGAACACGGCAATCGGATAATGCAGAACGTTGGGCATCTGCACCGCGATGCGATCCCCCGGCACCAGATCGGTATGGGCCTGCAGGTATCCTGCAAACGCCGCGCTCTGGCGCTCGAGTTCGGCGTAGGTCAGGGTGATGCCCATGCTGCTGAACGCCGGGCGGTCAGCGAACTTCTTGCAGGAACGCTCAAACACTTCGATGACCGACTTGAACTCGCCCATGTCGATGTCCAGCGGTACGCCGGCCGGGCGTTTGTCATTCCAGAAATCAGGTTGCATTGTTCTTGTCCTCTTTACCTGAGCCGATCCGGGAGCCGCTTTCTGTCGTTTCTGCTTCGTCCATGGAAGGCGAAAAGCACAAAGCGGAGCTTCACGGACACTAGCAGCTATGGCCATTGAGGCAAATATGACGCAAGCCCTCATTGATCCCGTGAATCTTCCTGCCGTGGCGTGAGCTGATCAGACGCGCTATACACTGTGGCGATGCTGAGCAAAGGAATCGCCATGACCCACGACACCTTCTGGCTGGACGCGAGTGACCGCAGCCGCCTGTACGTCAACCGCTGGCTGCCGGCCACGCCATTGAAAGCGGTGATTCTGCTGGCCCATGGCATGGCCGAACACAGCGCTCGCTACGCTCGACTCGCCGACACGTTTTGCGACAAAGACTATGGCGTCTACGCCCCGGATCTGCGTGGCCATGGTCGCACCGCCGACAACGGCACTCTCGGCCATTTCGCCGATGACGACGGTTGGTGCAAGGTCGTCGGCGATCTGGCCAGCCTCAACCAGCACATCGGCCAGCAACATCCCGGCGTGCCGATCATCCTCCTCGGCCACAGCATGGGCAGCTACATCGCCCAAGGCTATTTGTTGCACCACAGCGCCAGTCTGCACGGGGCGATTCTCAGCGGCTCGAATTTCCAGCCGGTGGCCCTCTATCGCGTCGCGCGGCAGATAGCCCGGCTGGAAAAACTTCGCCAGGGCGGCAAGGGCCGCAGTGCATTGATCGAGTGGCTGTCGTTCGGCTCGTTCAACAATAAATTCAAACCGGTGCGCACCCGTTTCGACTGGCTGAGCCGCGACCCGGCGGAGGTCGACAAGTACGCCGCCGACCCGTTGTGCGGCTTTCGCTGCACCAATCAGCTGTGGATCGACCTGCTCGGCGGGTTGCAGCAAATCAGCAAAGCGTCCAATCTCGCGCAGATCGATCCGGGCCTGCCGCTGCTGGTGATTGGCGGCGAATGTGATCCGGTGAGCGAGGGCAAGCGTCTGACAGATCTGGCCAATGCCTTGCGCAGGGCCGGCAGCCAGCATCTGCAACTGAAGATCTACCCGCAGGCCCGGCACGAATTGTTCAATGAAAGCAATCGCGACGAAGTGAGCGCCGATGTGCTCGCCTGGATCGACCAGGCCCTGAGCCACCGGCGCCCACAGCGCAGCGAATAATTTTTTGTGGATTGACTGAAATCCGTCACAGGAATCGAAACCGATGACCCAGGTTACCAACATCCCTTACGAAGCCCTTGAAGTCGGCCAGACCGCCAGCTACAGCAAGACTGTCGAAGAGCGCGACATTCAGCTGTTCGCCGCGATGTCGGGCGACCACAACCCGGTGCACCTGGACGCCGAGTTTGCCGCCGCCAGCATGTTCAAGGAACGCATCGCCCACGGCATGTTCAGCGGGGCGCTGATCAGCGCAGCGGTGGCCTGTGAATTGCCTGGGCCGGGCACTATCTATATCGGTCAGCAGATGAGCTTTCAGAAGCCGGTGAAGATCGGCGACACGCTGACGGTGCGCCTGGAGATTCTGGAGAAACTGCCGAAATTCCGCGTGCGCATTGCCACTCGCGTGTTCAATCAGCGTGATGAATTGGTAGTGGATGGTGAAGCGGAGATTCTGGCGCCGCGCAAACAGCAGACGGTGACGTTGCCGACATTGCCGGCGATCAGTATTGGCTGATGATTGGGAAGTGTCAGGTAGATTGCTACCCCCTCACCCCAGCCCTCTCCCCCAAGGGGGCGAGGGGGAAAGGGAGCTGATCTGCATCGGATTCAAATCCTGCGCTCGGCGCGGGCGATCTTCAAGACCTTCCAGAACCAGAGTTCAACTCAGATCGCTCAAGTCGGCTTAACTCCGGCATTCACCTCGGTCAGTCCCCTCTCCCTCCGGGAGAGGGCTAGGGTGAGGGGCTTTTCCTGCGGGCACAAAAAAACGCCAGACAAGCTGGCGTTTTTTTTCAGCCGACTAACTCTTACGAGTTCGCACGAGCCTGGTTACGCAGGGCTTTCACCTGGTCGTGGTTGCGTTGTACGCCGTGGTACTGACGCTCAACCAGATCCTTGATGCCCACCAGATTGTGCTTGTTGATCTTCTCGATCGCTTCACGATAAGCCTTCAGCGCATGGTCTTCACCGCGCTCGGCTTCGTTCAGCACAGCCTCTTCGTCTTTACCGGTGAACATGGATTTGACGTCGACCCAGCGACGGTGCAGATCACCGGCAACACTGGTCGAAGTTTCCGGATCACCGCCCAGCGAACGTACCTGAGCCTGCAGCTCGGCTGCTGCGGTGGCGCAATCGGCGGAGCGCTGCACGAACAGGGTTTTCAGTTCTGGGTGCTTGATGTCTTCGGCGCAAGTCTTGAACCCTTCCTGACCGTCCTTGCAGGTTTCAATCAGGTCGTTGAGTACAGAAATGGCTTCTTTATTCATGTCGGTCATTTTTCAATTCCTTGCGATGGGTTGAAGATGCAAGGGATATTGCAGTGTGCGTGCCAGCTTCGCTTCAGGTAAAAAATTCTTTGTTTTCAGTGACTTAAGAAAGATTGAACCATCTGTATGCTGGTTTTTTGCATGATCTGTCATTTGGCCTGCATGCAGAATGCCTGTATTTTCCAGGCTGTCATGTGAATCGATGAAGCGTGCTGATGAATCCGGAAAAACTCGAACTGCTGATCACCCGCGAGATGCCCTTCGGCAAATACAAAGGGCGGATCATTGCCGACTTGCCTGGCCCCTATCTGAACTGGTTCGCCCGTGAAGGCTTTCCCCACGGTGAACTCGGTGGCCTGTTGGCGTTGATGCAGGAGATCGACCACAACGGCCTGTCCGACCTGCTCGAACCGCTGCGCGCCAAACACGGCAAACCCGCCCCGCGCCACTGACGCGCCCTTCCCTCTTGAGCGTTGCCGACCATGCCTGACAACACCCGCCGCGCCCGTGACGAAGCCTTCTGGCAGACATTCGCCGACCGATACGATGTGCAGCCCGGCCCGGTCAATCTGGAAAACGGTTACTTCGGGCGCATGTCGCGCACGGTGATCGAGGAGTACCAGCGCAATATCGAGCTGATCAACACCAGCAACTCGATTTATGTGCGCCAGCGCTTTGAACAGCACGACAACCTTGAGATCCGCGCGCAACTGGCCGAACTGATCGGCGTGCGCGCGCAAAGCGTGGCGCTGACGCGCAATGCCACCGAAGGCCTGCAATCGCTGATCCGCAATTACAATCGCTTGCAACCGGGCGATCAGGTGCTGATCTGCGACCTTGAGTACGACACGGTCAAAGGCGCCATGCGCTGGCTGGCGAAACAGCGTGGCGTTGAGGTCATCGAGATTACCCACCAGCATCCCGCCAGTTTCGACAGCCTGCTGGAAAGCTACTGGGAAGCTTTCACCCGCCACCCGAAGCTCAAACTGATGACGCTGACCCATGTCACCCATCGCACCGGTCTGGTCATGCCGGTGCAAGCCATCGCCGCACTGGCCAAAGAGCACGGCGTCGACATCATCCTCGACGGTGCCCACGCCCTCGGCCAGATTGAATTTGACCTGCAAGCGTTGGGCATCGCTTTCGCCGGTTACAACCTGCACAAATGGATCGGCGCACCGCTGACCCTTGGCTTCATCTATATCGCCCCGCAGCGTCTGGCTGATATCGATCCGGACATGGGCGAGATGCATTACCCGGTTACCGATATCCGCGCGCGCACCTCGTACAGCACGCCGAACATCCCGGCGCTGATGACTTTGCCGCTGGTGTTCGAAGAGCACGACGCGCTCGGCGGCGCCGCAGCCAAAAGCCCACGCCTGAATTACCTGCGCAACCTGTGGGTCAGCGCCGTGCGACACCTGCCGGGCATCGAAGTGCTGACGCCTGACGACCCGCAACTGTATTGCGGGATCACCGCGCTGCGCTTCACCCGGCATACCGATCAACAGGCCATGGCCGAGCGTCTGCTCAACGAATTCAACCTGTTCACCGTGGTGCGCACCGGCGCCGCGTGCGGGCCTTGTATCCGCATCACCCCGGGGCTGACCACTACGGCCAGCGAAATGGAGCAGCTGGTTCGGGCGCTGAACCAGCTGCGCTAGAACGGCACACCGGAGTTTTTTTCGTAGCCTTCAAGACCCAACTGCGCCGACACGGCGAAGGTGTCGATGCCGAGGGTCAGGCTGGCGAAGGCGCCGTCTTCAAGATCGGCGCCGGCGATCGGCTGCAATACCAACTGCAAGGCGTCCTCGGCGGCAGCTTCACAGCCGCAGCGGCCTGGGAGGTGCAAGGTGCCGGCCCAGGCCTCGTGGTGAGCTTGGGCTCCTGCTTCGTCGCCGGGAATGAATACGTTCAGCTTCAGGCAAGCAGCCCCGTGCGCAGGTCGATCCGGATAGACACTGGTGAAGCGGACGATGCCATGGCTATCAGTCAATTGACTGCCGCCCAGGCTGGTGTCGCCATCGACACGCTGTTGAATGCGCACCAGCGCGCCGATGACCGGCTCGCTGGTCATCGCATCGACCAGCGACAGACGCAGGATCAGCGGCAGGCCTTGGACACCCTGGCTGATATTGCGCACTTGGGAATCGGCTGCGGGGCGGCCGAGGGGAAGTTGCTTCGGTTGATAACGGGATTGTGGTGTAAGGGTCAGAGACTGACGGTCGTCCATGAGGCGTTCTCTCTTCCATAAGATGGACGCAGATTAACCCCGTGAAAAAGCCAGCGTGCAGTAACTATGTATCGCGGCATGTACCGGCAGTTTTTTCAGCGCAAAAAAAAGGTGCGCCGACCAAGCGCACCATAAAGCCGTAAAGCACACAACGAGGTGTAGGGGTAAAGATCAGTCCAGCAGCGCCAGGGCTTCGGCAGTGCATTCCTGAATGCGCGCCCAGTCGCCGTTTTTGATCCACTCCGGATCAAGCATCCAGCTACCGCCCACGCACATGACGTTTTTCAGCGCCATGTAGCTCTTGATATTGGCCGGGCCGACGCCGCCAGTCGGGCAGAATTTCACTTCGCCGAACGGGCCGCCGAGCGCCTTGATTGCCGCCACGCCACCGCTGACTTCCGCCGGGAACAGCTTGAAGCGGCGATAGCCCAGACCGTAGCCTTCCATGATCCCCGAGGCGTTGCTGATGCCCGGCAACAGCGGAATCGGGCTGTCGACGCTGGCCTCGAGCAGGTCACGGGTGATGCCCGGGGTGACGATGAATTGCGAGCCGGCCGCTTCCGCCGCTGCGAGCATGTTGCGGTCGAGCACGGTGCCGGCACCGGTCATCAGTTCCGGGCGCTGTTCGCGCAGGATCTGAATGGCCTTGAGGCCGAACTGCGAACGCAGGGTCACTTCCAGCGCAGTCAGGCCACCGGCAGCGAGGGCGTCGGCCAGTGGCAGCACGTCCTGTTCGCGGGCGATGGTGATCACTGGCAGGATCCGCGCCTTGGCGCAGAGACTGTCGATCAGGGCAACTTTGTCCGCCATGGAAACGGTCGGGGATGGGGTTGTCATAGCGGCTGTTCCTTGGCTCATGGGCACCAGTAAATCTCTAACGTAGGTTGCAGAAACGCGCGCACCGGCATGGCCGCAACGTCATCGGATGCCAGCGCGGCATTCAGGGTGGTCAGTTTCGATTGACCGGAAATCGACAGAATCTTGTGCCGGGCCGAGGCCAGCAGCGCGCGGCTCATGGTCAGGCGCTGACGTGGCACGCTGGGCGCCAGCATCGGCCAGCAACGGCGCGTGCCATCGGCTTGCAGGGCTTCGCCGAGGTTCGGGCTGTCGGGGAACAGCGACGCGGTGTGACCGTCATCGCCCATGCCCAATACCAGCACGTCGATCGGCGGCAGTTCGCCGAGCAGACGATCGGCCTGTTCCGCAGCCTGCTCGACGTTGGCCGCCGCGCTGTAGAGGCTGAGGAACTGCGCCTTGGCTGCCGGGCCTTTGAGCAGATACTGCTTGAGCAGGCCGGCATTGCTGTCGGCATGTTCCACCGGCACCCAGCGTTCGTCGGCCAGGGTCACGACGACCTTCGACCAGTCCAGCTCCTGCTTGGCCAGGTGCTGGAAGAACGCTACCGGGCTGCGCCCGCCGGACACCACCAGCACCGCGTTGCCGCGCGCGGCAATGGCGTCGCTCAGTTGCTTGGCAACGTTCAGCGCCAGACCTTCGGCGAGCAGCACCGGGCTGTTGAATTCGCGGGCAGTCACGCCCGTCGGCAGTTGCACATCAGATATCGCCATACCACGACCTCCCGTCCCGCGTGATCAAAGCAATGGAGCTCATCGGCCCCCACGACCCGGCCGCATACGGCTTGGGCGCGTCACCGGATTTCTTCCACCCGGCGATCAGCTGGTCACACCACTTCCACGCGGCTTCGATTTCATCTTTACGGACAAACAGGTTCTGATTGCCGTTCATCACTTCCAGCAACAACCGCTCGTAGGCATCGGGGATCCGCGCGCTACGCCAGGTGTCGGAGAAATTCAGTTGCAGCGGCCCGCTGCGCAGTTGCATGCCCTTGTCCAGGCCCTGCTCCTTGGTCATCACGCGCAAGGAAATGCCTTCGTCCGGTTGCAGGCGGATGATCAGTTTGTTGCTGATCTGCAGACGCTGCTCCGGGGCGAAGATGTAGTGCGACGGTTCCTTGAAGTGGATGACGATCTGCGACAGCTTCTGCGGCATGCGCTTGCCGGTACGCAGGTAGAACGGCACGCCGGCCCAGCGCCAGTTGCGGATGTCGGCACGCAGGGCGACGAAGGTTTCGGTGTCGCTCTGGGTGTTGGAATTCGGTTCTTCGAGGTAACCCGGAACGGATTTGCCCTCGCTGTGGCCGGCGATGTACTGACCGCGCACCACTTGCGTGGTCAGGCCTTCCGGACTGATCGGCGCGAGCGCCTTGAGCACTTTCACTTTCTCGTCACGGATGCTGTCGGCGGACAGGTCGGCCGGCGGGTCCATGGCGATCAGGCAGAGCAGCTGCAACAGGTGATTCTGGATCATGTCGCGCAGCTGGCCGGCCTTGTCGAAATAGCCCCAACGGCCTTCGATGCCGACCTTCTCGGCCACGGTGATTTCCACGTGGGAGATGTAATTCTGGTTCCACTGGGTTTCGAACAGGCTGTTGGCGAAACGCAGGGCGATCAGGTTCTGAACGGTTTCTTTGCCCAGATAGTGGTCGATGCGGTAGGTGCGGTCTTCCGGGAAGAACTGCGCGACGGCGTCGTTGACCTTGCGCGACGATTCCAGGTCAGAGCCGATCGGTTTTTCCAGCACCACCCGAGTATTTTCGGCCAGACCGACTTTCTCGAGGTTCTCGCAGATCGCGCCGTACACCGCCGCCGGGGTGGCGAAGTAGGCAATCATGCGTTGGCTGCTGCCAGCCAGTTCCGCCAGCGCCACGTAATCCTCAGCCTTGAGGAAGTCGACGTGCAGATAGGTCAGGCGCGCGAGAAAGCGCTCGGCCACGGTTTCGTTCAGCTCTTTGCCGACGTAACGGCGCAATTCGGCGGCGATGAACGCCATGTGCTGCTGCTCGCTGCCGGGCTCACGGGCCAGCGCGATGATGCGCGTGTCCTCGTGCAGCAGGTCGGCACCGTCAAGGTGATACAGGGCAGGAAACAGCTTGCGCAGGGCCAGATCGCCAAGCGCGCCGAACAAGGCAAAGGTGCACGGTTCAACCGTAATGGAAGGCATGATGTTTGTTCTTTTATCAAGTTAAGCTACAAATACCTTTTTTCAAGGCATCACTCAAGGGAAAATGTAGTAATAACCACAACATTTTCGCAGAATACTTAATCCGAGTGGTGGTCGCCCGGACGCATCAGTAGGATAGGCCACCGTCACGGGCCATATCAAAGGCCCAATTTGCATAGCCCGACGCAACTCTGCGTCGGTGAATCAGGAATTCCATATGGACCGCGTGCGAAATTTACTGGAACAGATCCAGAGTCGCCTTGAAGAGCTGAACAAGGCCGAACGTAAGGTCGCCGAGGTGATCCTGCTCAACCCGCAGCAGGCCACCCGCTTCAGCATCGCCGCCCTCGCCCAGGCCGCCTCGGTGAGCGAACCGACGGTCAACCGTTTCTGCCGTTCGTTCGGTGTCAGCGGCTATCCCGAGCTCAAGCTGCAATTGGCGCAGAGCCTGGCCAGTGGCGCGGCGTATGTCAGCCGCGCGGTCGAGGCTGACGACAATCCCGAGGCGTACACGCAGAAGATTTTCGGCAGCGCCATCGCTTCCCTGGACAGCGCTTGTCAGGCGCTCGACCCGAACCTGATCAGCCGCGCCGTCGACCTGTTGATCCAGGCCCGGCAGATCCATTTCTTCGGCCTCGGCGCCTCTGCCCCGGTAGCGCTGGATGCGCAGCACAAGTTCTTCCGCTTCAACCTTGCGGTCACTGCGCATGCCGATGTGCTGATGCAGCGAATGATTGCTTCGGTGGCGCACACCGGTGAGCTGTTCGTGATCATTTCCTACACCGGGCGTACCCGCGAGCTGGTGGAAGTGGCGCGGATTGCCCGCGAGAACGGTGCTTCGGTGTTGGGCCTGACGGCGGAGAACTCACCGCTGGCCAAGGCCAGTACCCTGAGCCTGAATATTCCGTTGCCGGAAGACACCGACATTTACATGCCGATGACGTCGCGGATCATTCAGTTGACCGTGCTGGATGTGCTGGCGACCGGGATGACCTTGCGCCGTGGCGTGGATTTCCAGCCGCATTTGCGCAAGATCAAAGAGAGCCTGAATGCCAGCCGGTATCCGGTGGGTGACGAGTTCAATTGATCTCTGATGGCTGATCGTTCCCACGCTCTGCGTGGAAATGCCTCAAGGGACGCTCCGCGTTCCAGTTCCGAAAGGGACGCAGAGCGTCCCGGGCTGCATTCCCACGCAGAGCGTGGGAACGATCAGGCCGCCGCCCACGCCTGCAAACTCAAATGTGCCTTCTCCCCCGGCGCCAGGTGCAGGCTGTCGGTGCCGCCCGCCGCTGCTTCTACGCAAACGAATTCGGAAATCTCGTCCCAACTCACCCCCAGCAACGGCCGCGCGCCGGGATGCCAGACGACGGTGTCGCCGCTGTCACCGGTATCGATGCACAACTCGCGCTGCCAGGCGTGATCCTTGAGCTGCAATTCGCCGTCATGCTGGAACACCCGCTGACAGCCGCCATCGACCCGCAACTCGCCTTCCTGCTGGCAAACCTGACGATTCAACTGATCATAACCCTGCGCGCCTTCGAGGCCAGACAGCGCTATCTCACCGACATCACCGATACGCCAGTAAGCGTGCAAAGCCTGGCTCAACTGGCACGGCATGTCGTCCTGATGCTCGGTGCTCAGGCGCAATTCCATGCGTTCGCCCAAGTGCGCGTGCAGGTCGACCTGCCAATCGCACAGCTGCAGTTGCCAGTGCAGGCGCACGCCATCCTCGGCGCTGCTGCTGTCGAGCAGTTTCCAGTCGAGCAGTCGCGCCCAACCATGGGACGGCCATGCGTTTTCGCTCGGATGACGGCCATACCACGGCCAGCACACCGGCACGCCACCGCGAATCGCGCCGACATGCGGCCACTTCGCCGCGCACCACAACCACGGCTTCTGCCCGCGCGGCTGAAAATGCAGCAACTGCGCGCCCTGACGACTGAACACCGCCTGACACAGCGTATGATCGATCACCAACACGTCGCGCATCTGATAGCGCTCCCAGGCGAACACCGGCCGCTCGCGCAGGGATTTGAAGAAGCGTTGCAGCGGATGCTCATGCATTGGCTACGGTCCTGAAAATCATGGAGTTACAATTACCTTTGTGACCCTTGAATACTGTGGCGAGGGGATTTATCCCCGTTCGACTGCGAAGCAGTCGCAAACCTGGAAAACGGCCTCTCGCTGATACACCTCAGTGGATGGCTTTGGGGCCGCTTCGCAGCCCATCGGGGATAAATCCCCTCACCACAATGGGTACGACATAACTCTTTCTGCGGGTCTCGCAAAAAAAAGCGGACAGCCTTGGCTGTCCGCAAAATGCGCACATAGAGAGGAGCTTATCGCAGACGCGTCAGAACGTTGACTGAATTTTCAGGCCAGCGACCAAAGCGTTATCGACTTCATCCACACCGCCCGGATGGGTGATGTATTGCAGGTTGGGACGCACGGTCAGCCAGTTGGTGACATGGATGCCGTAGTTGAGCTCGTAGTTGTATTCGGTCTCACGAATCGGCGAGAACGCGGCGTTGTCGTAGTCGGACACACCGTTGGCAGCGTTCAGCAGTTCAGCGTTGCGCTTGACGTCCTTGTTGACGTGGATACGCGCAGCGCCGATACCGATGTCATCTTTCGGACGCGCGTCGAACGGGCCTTTGTAGACAAACATCACCGACTGGTAGTTGTCGATGAAGTTGGTGTCCTTGTCGTGGAAAGTCGCGTTGGCAGCGATGTTCAGACCGCGAGTCGCATCACCGTTGTGGCTGGTGAGTTGCTGTTGCGCGACGAACCAGTAACCGCTTTTGCTGTTGTGCGACTTGTAGTCGTCACCGGTGGTTGCCGCGTCGAAACCGTTGACGTCTTCGCGAACGTCGTCGGCATCGGCCGTGCTCTTGTAGTAACCGACGCGGTATTCGCCCGGCAGGCTGTTGACCTTCGGCGACCACACCAATTCAACCGGCAGCACCGTACCTTTGGTGCCGCTGCCGCTGAGCTTGAAGCCGTTGCCGTGTTCCAGCTGCGACGGGTTCTGGTTGTACGCACCGATTTGCGCGTAGAGCTCGTCGTTGATGTTGTACTTCACACGGATCGCGGCCTGGCTGACGGGCCAGTTGTACCAGATGTTGGTCGCCCAGTTACCCACTTGCGAACCGCAGAACGCCAGGTTCTGGAAGTCGCACGGGAAGGTGTTGAAGTCTTCGCCTTCGCCGAAGTAACCGGCCTTGACGTCGAGCTTGTTGTCGAAGAACTGGTGCTGGATCCACAGTTGGGTCAGACGCACCATGTGGCCACGGCCGTAGACTTCCTGCGAGGAGCTGAGGGTGCCGGCACGCGGATCGCCAACGCGGTCGTTGGAGATGTTGTAACCGTTACGATTGGTCAGCTGGATCTTCGCCTGGGTGTTGTCCCAGCCCCACAGTTTCTGCAGGTCGAGGGCCACGCCCAGACCGAACTGGTCGGCGTAACGCGCAGTCTTGTCGTCGTTGTAGCCACCGTTCAGGTTGGCGCCCATCTCACCAACGTAGTCGGCCTTGATGTCGATACCCTGCTCGATCAGCTTGGTGCGCTCGCCGCCCCAGTCGCCGGTCATCCACTTGGAGTCGGAGCTGAACGCATCCGCCGCCATCGCATTACCGGCCAGCACCAGTGCAGCTGCCGCAGAAACCTGGCAGATCAACCGGGCATTGACGTGTTTCTTTTTCATCCCTACATCCTCGTCTTTATTGTTATTAACTGTTTTTATCTAACGCGGTTTACATAAATTGCAGTGCTCGACAGGCCGGGCACCGCGTGCTCCTTTGTGGGAGCGAGCCTGCTCGCGAATGCGGTGGAACAGGCGACATCAATGCTGGATGTCAGACCGCTTTCGCGAGCAGGCTCGCTCCCACATTTTGTACTTCAGCGCCCTTTGAATTGCGCCACATTCGCCGACCGGGTCTCTGTCTGCACCTGGCCCGCAACGCCCAGACGCTCACCGGTATTGGCATCGAACAACAACACTTTCGATGGATCGAACTGCAGCGTCAGGCTTTCGCCTACCTGCGGTGCCACGTCGGGCGCCAGTCGGCAGCAGACCTTGGTGTCGTTCAAGTTGACGAACACCAGGGTGTCCGGACCGGTCGGTTCGGTGACCTGCACTTCGGCACGGATGCTCGGCAGACCATTGCCCTCGCCATTCGCCAGAACGATCTGCTCCGGGCGCAGGCCAAGGATCACTTCGCGGTCTTCAAGCCCGGCGTCCTGCATGCTCATCGGCAATTCGCAGCGCGCCTGGCCGCTGTCGAGCAGCGCCAGCAGACGACCGTCCTTGCGCTGCAAACGCAGGGGAATGAAGTTCATCGGCGGCGAACCGATGAAACTCGCCACGAACAGGTTGGCCGGGTTGTTGTAGATGTCTTTCGGCGTACCGAATTGCTGAATGATGCCGTCCTTCATCACCGCGACTTTGTCGCCCAGGGTCATCGCTTCGATCTGGTCGTGGGTTACGTAGACCGTGGTGGTTTTCAGGCGCTGGTGCATCAGTTTCATTTCGGTGCGCATCTCGACGCGCAGCTTGGCGTCGAGGTTCGACAGCGGTTCGTCGAACAGATAGATCTTCGGCCGCCGCGCCAGAGCACGACCCATCGCCACGCGCTGCTGCTGACCACCGGAGAGCTGGCCCGGCTTGCGATTGAGCAGGTGTTCGATCTGCAACAGCTTGGCCACGCGGGCGACTTCTTCGTCGATCGCTGCCTGCGGCATCTTGCGGATTTTCAGGCCGAACTCGATGTTCTCGCGCACGCTCATGGTCGGGTACAGCGCATAGGACTGAAACACCATGGCGATGTCGCGATCCTTGGGGCTCATGCCGCTGACGTCCTGATCACCGATCATGATCGCGCCGCCGGTGATGGTTTCCAGGCCGGCGATGCAGTTCATCAAGGTCGATTTGCCGCAGCCCGACGGGCCGACGAGGATCAGGAATTCACCGTCCTTGATCGACAGTTCGATGTTCTTCAGGGTGTCCGGCAGGCCGGCCCCGTAGGTCTTGTTTACGTTGCGAAGTTCAAGCGTAGCCATGATTACCCCTTGACCGCGCCGGCCGTCAGCCCGCGCACGAAATACTTGCCTGCGACCACATAGACCAGCAGGGTTGGCAGGCCGGCGATCATCGCCGCTGCCATATCCACGTTGTATTCCTTGGCGCCGGTGCTGGTGTTGACCAGGTTATTGAGCGCCACGGTAATCGGTTGCGAATCACCGCTGGAGAACACCACCCCGAAGAGGAAGTCGTTCCAGATCTGGGTGAACTGCCAGATCAGGCAGACCATGATGATCGGCGTCGACATCGGCAGAATGATGCGGCGGAAAATCGTGAAGAACCCGGCGCCATCCAGACGCGCAGCCTTGACCAGCGCGTCGGGAATGCTCACGTAGTAGTTGCGGAAGAACAGTGTGGTGAACGCCAGACCGTAGACCACGTGCACGAAGACCAGGCCGGTGGTGGTGCTCGCCAGGCCCATCTTGCCGAGGGTGAACGAGGCCGGCAGCAGCACGGTCTGGAACGGCAGGAAGCAGCCGAACAGCAGCAGACCGAAGAACAACTGCGAACCACGAAAGCGCCACATCGACAGCACGTAACCGTTCAACGCACCGATGGCGGTGGAGATGATTACCGCCGGTACGGTGATCTTGATCGAGTTCCAGAAGTAGCCGTCAACCGTGGCCCAGGCCTTGACCCAGCCGATGCCGCTGACCACGGTCGGCCAGCTCAGCAGGTTGCCGGTGCTGATGTCTTCCGGGGTCTTGAAGCTGGTCAGCAACATGACCACCAGCGGCACCAGATAGAGGAACACTGCAAGGATCAGCACCGCATAGATTGCGATGCGGCTCAAGCTGATAGCGGGTTTGGCAGCAAGACTAGTCATGACGCTTGGTCCTCAGCTCGGAATACAGGTAAGGCACGATGATCGCGAGGATCGCACCGAGCATCAGAATCGCACTGGCCGAGCCCATGCCCATCTGGCCGCGACTGAAGGTGAAGGAATACATGAACATCGCTGGCAGGTCGGAGGAATAACCCGGACCGCCGGCGGTCATTGCCGCAACGAGGTCGAAGCTCTTGATCGCGATGTGCGCGAGGATCATCACCGCACTGAAGAACACCGGACGCAGGCTTGGCAGCACGACTTTCCAGTAGATGCGCGGCATGCTCGCGCCGTCGATCTGTGCAGCACGGATGATCGATTGATCGACGCCACGCAGGCCGGCGAGGAACATCGCCATGATGAAGCCCGAGGCTTGCCACACAGCGGCGATCACCAGGCAGTAGACCACGCGATCAGGGTCGATCAGCCAGTCCAGACGGAAGCCTTCCCAGCCCCAGTCACGCAACAATTTGTCCAGGCCCATGCCCGGGTTGAGCAGCCACTTCCACGCGGTACCGGTGACGATCATCGAGAGCGCCATCGGGTACAGGTAAATGGTGCGGATAAAGCCTTCGCGACGGATGCGCTGGTCGAGGAAGACCGCCAGCAACACGCCGATCACCAGGGTGATGCCGATGAACATGCCGCCGAACACGGCGAGGTTCTTGCTCGCCACCCACCAGCGATCGTTGTCGAACAACCGCGCGTATTGCGCCAGGCCGGCCCACTTGTAGTTGGGCAGGAAAGTCGAGGTGGTGAACGACAGAATGAACGTCCACAGGATGTAGCCATAGAAGCCCACCAGCACGATGAACATGCTCGGCGCCAGCACCAGTTTCGGTAGCCAGCGCTGCAACGCATCGAACGGCGAGGCCTTGCTGAACACAGCAACAGAACTCATGGGGAAATCCACAATAAGGGTTTACGAAAGCATTCCCTTGCAGGAGTGAGCCCTGTGGCGAGGGGATTTATCCCCGATCGACTGCGCAGCAGTCGCGAAATCATTACATGCGGTATTTCAGACACTGCGCCGCTGCAACTTTCCGGGGTCGCTTCGCAACCCATCGGGGATGAATCCCCTCACCACAAACGCTCACTCCCACAGGCGCCAAGCATTACTTGGCCGACTGAACCGCCGCGCCGAGTTTCTTCGCCGCATCGGCCGGGTCGGCTTTCGGGTCGTTGATGTAGTTGGTGACTACGTCAAAGAACGCGCCCTGCACGGCCAGCGTGGTCGCCATGTTGTGCGCCATGCTCGGTTGCAGGCCGCCGGACTTGGCGTCCGCGAGGAAGTCCTTGGCAGCGGTCTGTGCGCAGGAGTCGAAGCCGAGCTTGTCCATGTTGTTCAACATGTCGTTGCGTACCGGGATCGAGCCTTTGTTGATGCTGAAGACTTTCTGGAAGTTCTCACCCAGCACGACTTTGGCGATGTCCTGCTGACCGGCCGCAGTGCCTGCGTCCTTCTGCTTGAACACGGCCAGCGAGTCGATGTTGTAGGTGAACGCCTTGTCGGTGCCCGGGAACGCTACGCACTCGTAGTCCTTGCCGGCGACTTTCTTGGCGGCGGTCCATTCGGACTTGGCCCAGTCACCCATGATCTGCATGCCGGCCTTGCCGTTGATGACCTTGGCCGCTTCGAGGTTCCAGTCCTGGCCTTTGCCGTCCGCGTCCATGTAGGTCGCGACTTTCTTCAGCTCGGTGAGCGCCTTGACCATTTCCGGGCCGGTCAGCGCCTTGTTGTCGAGATCGACCAGGGCTTTCTTGTAGCCATCCACGCCCATGACCGAGAGCACCACGGCTTCGAACACGGTGCTGTCCTGCCAAGGCTGACCGCCGTGGGCCAGCGGAATGAAGCCCGCCGCTTTCAGCTTGTCGCCGGCTGCGTAGAACTCTTCGAGGGTGGTTGGATTCTTGGTGATGCCGGCTTTCTTGAAGACTTCCGGGTTGATCCACAGCCAGTTCACGCGGTGAATGTTCACCGGCACGGCCACGTAATCACCGTCGTACTTCACGGTATCGGAGACTTTCTTGTCGAGCAGGCTGTCCCACTTTTCCGACTTGGCGACGTCTTTCAAAACGTCGGTGTCGAGCAGGCCGGTCGACGCCCATTCCTGGATGTCCGGGCCTTTGATCTGGGCAACGCCTGGCGGGTTGCCGGCAACGGCACGGCTTTTCAGCACGGTCATGGCAGTCGCACCGCCACCACCGGCGACAGCACCGTCCTTCCAGGTGAAACCGTCTTTTTCGACTTGGGCCTTGAGCACATCGACAGCGGCTTTTTCGCCACCGGAAGTCCACCAGTGCACGACTTCGACCGAACCTTTGGAATCGGCAGCGGAGACACTGAGCGGCAGGATTGCGAGCGGGAACAGGGAGGCGACAGAAATGACAGTAGCGAGGCGAGAAATCGCATTCATTCGAGATGTACCTTTCTTGTTGTTATGCATTGCAAGTCTGGTGCTTGCGCTGCACGGAGTTTAAACAGAGCGTTTCGCTTCGCAGGTAACGAAGGGACGCGTAAATGTCACGACATGGTTACACAGCAACAGGCCGGGACAACCGCGCCAAAGCCGTGGCCATGCTCGGCGCCAGCGGCAATCGCGGAATCAGCACAGCCTGCCAGGCGTGATACAGATCGGGCTTGCCCGGCCAGATATCGGCACTTGGCACATTCTGCGGATTGAGTTCGTGATGCCAACTGCCGTTGCAGCGGTCGATGAAATTCGTCTCGCAGAACTCCCAGAACAGCCGGTACCAGGTTTCGTATTGCGCGTCGCCGGTGCGTTTGAGCAAGGCGCTGGCGGCGGCGCTGGCTTCGGCATGCGTCCAGTGCAGGCGATGACGGACCACGGCTTTGTTGTGCCAGTCGAGGGTGTAGACGATGCCCGCCGCGCCATCGATATTCCAGCCGTGCCGGCAATTGTTTTCGAAGAGTTTTTGCGCATCAGTCGCCAGCCAGCCCGGCGTAAGCATGCCGGCCTGTACCCGTGCGGCTTCAAGGTGCAGGAGCAAGCGCGCCCATTCGAAACCATGGCCCGGCGTGGTGCCGTAAGGACGGAAACCGTCAGCCGGATTGTCGTGGTTGTATTCGCGCAGCGGCTGCCAGTCGCGATCGAAGTGTTCGATGACCATGTAATCGTTGGCCGCAGCGTGGCCATGGATCACCCGCTCGACGATGCGCTGGGCGCGCACCAGCCAGCGCGGATCTTCGGTGACATCAGCCAGCGCGAGGAATGCTTCGGTCGCGTGCATGTTGCTGTTGGCGCCGCGATAGGCTTCTTCTTCGCTCCAGTCGCGATTGAAGAATTCGCGCATGGCGCCCTCTTCTTCGCTCCAGAAATAAGTGTCGATGATGTCGATGGCGTCATTGAGCAAAGCCTGGGCGCCGGGTCGTTGCGCGACCACGGCGGAGCTGGCGGCGAGCGCGACAAAGGCGTGCAGGTAGGCGTTCTTGCCGGTGTTGTCGTCGCGATGTTCGGCCACCGCAAACCAGCCGCCGTGCAGCGCATCACGCAGAGGCCCGCGCAACGCGGCGATACCGTGGTCGACCAGCTCGGCAAACCCCGGCAGGCCCTGAATGTGCGCCATGGCGAAGCTGTGCGTCATGCGCGCGGTGTTCATGGTCTCGGCTTGCGCGTGCGCTGGCAAACGGCCGCGTTCGTCGAGGTTGCCGAAGCCTTCGGGCAGTCGTGATGCCTTGGCGAAATCCAGCAGACGCAGGCCTTCGGCGGCTAGCCATTGCTGGTGGGCAGGGGCGTTCAGCCAACTGCTGAAGTCTGGGTGAAAGGTGTCCATGGTGTGACCCTTTTTTGTTGTTAGGACTGCGGGCAGTCTAAACAACGGGCCGGGGCGGGCTTGTAACGAAGGGGACGGGGTTTGTCACTGGCCTGTGACATTTGGATTGATGCGTCTGACGTCTTCGCGAGCGGGCTCGCTCCCACAGGCGAACGCATTCCAACCGTCACAACGCGGGCGAATGTGGGAGCGAGCCTGCTCGCGAAGAACGATAACGCGGTCTGACTAATCAACACTGCGCGGCAACTGCAACGTCACCCGCAGCCCACCTTCACGCAGGTTCTGCAACGTCACCTCGCCGCCATGGCTATGGGCAATGTTGCGCGCAATGCCAAGGCCCAAGCCATAACCCTGCTGCTGCCCCGCCAGGCGGAAGTGCGGCTCGAACACTTGCTCCAGCCGCTGCTGCGGCACACCCGGCCCTTCATCATCGACATGCAGAACAAAGGCGCTGTCATCATCATCGATGTGCAGATGCGCGTTCTGCCCGTACTTCAAGGCATTGTCGATCAGGTTGCCGATGCAGCGCTTGAGCGCCAGCGGCTTGCCCGGATACGCCGACAGCGCGCGGCCATGCTGAGTGACGCGGCCATTGCCGTTCGGCGCCAGATACGGCTCGACCAGACAATCGAGGACATGGTTGAGATCCACCGGCTCGATGTTCTCGTGGATGTCGGTGTCTTTCACGCATTGCAACGCGCCTTTGACCAGCAATTCGAGTTCATCCAGATCGCGGCCGAATTTGGCTTGCAGCTGTTCGTCCTCGAGCAGCTCGACGCGCAAACGCAAACGGGTGATCGGCGTGCGCAAGTCGTGGGAAATCGCGCTGAACAACTGGCTGCGCTCGGTCAGGTAGCGGCTGATGCGTTCGCGCATGGTGTTGAACGCGCGACCGACTTCGACCACTTCACTGCCACCGCCCTCCGCCACCGGCTCGACGTCGGCGCCCAGCGACAGATCCCGCGCTGCCCGCGCCAGACGCTTGAGCGGCCGGCTCTGCCAGTGCACCAGCAGGCCGATGAACAACAGCAAGAAGCCGCTGGTGAGGACGATAAACCACACCTGCTGCGCCGGCAGGCCTTGCTCTTCGAGACTGGTGTACGGCTCGGGCAGCAACGAGGCGATGTACAGCCATTCCCCCGGAGCCATTTGAATCTGCGTGACCAGCACCGGCGGATTCACCGGCTCCAGCGTCAACGCGTAATGCGCCCAGGAGCGCGGCAATTCATCAAGTTTCAACCCTGCGTTGAAAATGCGCAGGTCTTCGGGGCTGACGAAGGTCACCGAAATATCCGTGTCATGGCCCAGAGACTGGCGCAGCACTTCGTCCACCGCTTGCATCACCGCAGCCTTGCGCGGCGTCACCGGCAGCACGTCCATGCCCAGCGGCTTATCGTTGAGGGTCACGACAAATCGGGTGCCGCCCATGCTGCGCAACTGATCGAGCACCAGCGGTCGATAGGCCACTGGCAAGGAACGGAAATAGCTGACGCTGGCAGTCATCGAATGCGCCAGGCTGCGGGCACTGGTGACGAGGCCTTCGAGTTGAGTGGCGCGCAACTGCGATACCCAGATCACGCTCGACAGCGTCTGCGCGAACAACACGGCAAGCAGGGTCAGCAGCAGCATCCGCCCGAGCAGCGAGCGCGGCACCGGTATGCGGTTGGCAAATTTGCGTAGCGACTCAGTGAGCATTGCCGGCAACCACATTGGCTGCCAACTGATAACCGCTGCCACGCACGGTGCGGATCAGCCGTGGCGGTTTTTCGGTGTCGCGCAGGCGTTGGCGCAAACGGCTGACGGCCATGTCGACAATGCGATCGAGGGGCATCAGATCGCGGCCACGGGTGGCGTTGCCGATGGTGTCGCGGTCGAGGATTTGCTGCGGATGATCGAGGAACAGTTTCAGCAGGGCGAAATCGGCGCCGGAGAGGATCACTTCCTCGCCGTCGGTGTGGAACAGCCGATGACTGACCGTGTCCAGGCGCCAGTCGTCGAAGGCCAGCACTTCGCTGCCGCTGCGTTCGTGGGCGAACTGTGCGCGGCGCAGCAGGGCCTTGATCCGCGCTTGCAGTTCGCGCGGGCTGAACGGTTTGCCGAGGTAGTCATCAGCGCCAAGTTCCAGACCGATCACCCGGTCGGCTTCGTCGGAACTGGCGGTCAGCATGATGATCGGCACCTGCGCCTGACGCGGATGCTGGCGCACCCAGCGGCACAGGCTGAAACCGTCTTCGTCGGGCAGCATCACATCGAGGATCACCAGATCGCTCGGCGCCTCGTTGAGCGCCTGACGAAAACCGGCACCATCGGCGGTGGCCCTCACCTGAAACCCGGCGCGGGTCAGGTAGGTTTCCAGCAACTCGCGTATTTCCTGGTCGTCATCGACCAACAATATCGACTTGTTGACTGAGCTCACTTCGAAGGCATCCTTGTTGTTGGAGTTGGGGCGGATTATGCCTTAAGCATCAAACTAACAAACACTACAGAAACCCTTGTGAAAGCGAGCCTGCTCGCGAATCGGTTTTAACATTCAACAGATCTGTTGACTGACACACCGCTTTCGCGAGCAGGCTCGCTCCCACAATTGGATTGCATTTCAGGTCGGGATTGATTGGTCCAGGGCCACACCGGCACCAACGAGGCCGGAATACGGCGCGGTCACCAGCCAGACCGGGATGCCTTTGAAGTAATCGCTCATGCAGCCCTTGTCGGCGAAGCAGCGGGCGAAGCCGCTGGCGAGGAAGAAATCGGCGAAGCGTGGAATCACCCCGCCAACGATGAACACCCCGCCGCGCGCGCCGGTGGTGAGCACGTTGTTGCCGGCGACGCGACCGAGCCAGCAGCAGAACTGCTCAAGCACTTCCAAAGCAATCGGATCACCGGCCAGGCCGGCGGCGGTGATCGCTTCCGGCGTCTCCAGCTTAGGCTCATGACCATCGACCGCGCAGATCGCCCGGTACAGCCGAGGCAGGCCGCCGCCGCTCAACGCGGTTTCCGCGCTGACATGGCCGATCTCGTTGTAGATGTGTTGCCACAGTTGCGTTTCGCGCGGGCTGCTCAGCGGCAGGTCGACGTGGCCGCCCTCGCCCGGCAACGCCGCGAAGCGTCCTTCGCCGAGATCGAGCAAGGTGCCGACACCCAGACCAGTGCCCGGGCCGATCACCACTGCCGGGCGCAGAGGCTCCGGCGTGCCTTCGCAAACCACGCGGAATTCGCCGGGCTGCAAGCGGGTCATGCCCAGCGCCATCGCCGAGAAGTCGTTGGTCAGCAACAACTGCTCGACCTGCAAGGTCTTGCAGAACGCGCTGCGGCTGAGCCGCCAGTGATTGTTGGTGAACTTGAATTCATCGCCACTCACCGGACCTGCCACCGACAGGCACACCGAGCCAATCGAGCCCGGCGCCAGACCGAGCCCGCTCAGGTACAGAGCAATCGCCTCTTCCGGGCTGGCAAAGTCGGCCGTGGCCAGCACCTGAACCGATTGCAGTTGCTGGTTTTGCCACAACGCGAACCGCGCGTTGGTGCCTCCGATGTCACCGACCAAAGCCAGTTTCAATTAAGCGTCTCCAGGGCAGAAGTGAAGGCGCTGGCGCCCTGCTCCGCCGAGCTGAAGGCCATGCGCATGAAGCCAAACAGCTCGCGGCCGCTGCCAATGTTGTTGCCCAACAGGCCCTTGGCAGGTTCGCGCGCTGCAAATTCGGCGGCGTCGACCTTTAGTTCCAAGGTGCCTTTGACGCCATCGACGCGGATGATATCGCCCTCTTGCACGCGCGCCAAAGCGCCACCGACATAAGCTTCCGGGCTGACGTGAATCGCTGCGGGGATTTTCCCCGACGCGCCGGACATGCGCCCGTCAGTCACCAACGCCACTTTGAAGCCGCGATCCTGCAATACGCCGAGGAACGGCGTCATCTTGTGCAGCTCGGGCATGCCGTTGGAACGCGGGCCCTGGAAGCGCATCACCGCGACGAAATCCTTCTCCAGCAGACCGGCCTTGAATGCGTCCGCCAAGTCTTGTTGATCCTGGAACACCATCGCCGGTGCTTCGACGATCTGGTTCTCCAGCGCAACGGCAGAAACCTTCATCACCCCGCGACCGAGGTTGCCTTCCATCACCCGCAAGCCGCCCTCTTGCGAGAACGCACGGGACACCGGACGCAAGATGTTTTCGTCGAGACTGTCGGTCGGGCCTTCGCGCCAGACCAGCTCGCCGTTATCGAGGAACGGCTCTTTGGTGTACTGGCTCAGGCCATGACCGAGCACGGTGTTGACGTCTTCATGCAGCAGGCCGGCGCCGAGCAGTTCGCGGATCAGGAACGACATGCCGCCCGCTGCCTGAAAGTGGTTGATGTCGGCTTTGCCGTTCGGGTAGACGTGGCTCAGGGTCGGCACGACTTCGGAAAGGTCGGCCATGTCCTGCCAGGTCAGTTGAATGCCAGCGGCCATGGCGATGGCCGGCATGTGCAGGGTGTGATTGGTCGAGCCGCCGGTGGCGTGCAGGGCAACGATGGAGTTGACCAGCGCTTTCTCGTCGACGATTTCGCCGATCGGCATGAAGTTGCCGTTCTGCTTGGTCAGGCGCGTGACCTGATGCGCGGCTTCGCGGGTCAGCGCGTCGCGCAGTGGTGTGTTCGGGTTGACGAAAGAGGCGCCCGGCAAGTGCAGGCCCATGACTTCCATCAGCAACTGGTTGGTGTTGGCGGTGCCGTAGAAGGTGCAGGTGCCCGGGCTGTGGTAGGACTTCATCTCCGATTCCAGCAGCTCTTCGCGGGTCGCCTTGCCTTCGGCGTACTTCTGACGGACGTCGGCTTTTTCCTTGTTGGAAATCCCCGAAACCATCGGCCCGCCCGGGACAAAGATCGTTGGCAGATGACCGAAACGCAGCGAACCCATCATCAGGCCCGGGACGATCTTGTCGCAGATGCCGAGCATCAGCGCGCCGTCAAACATGTTATGCGACAGCGCCACGGCGGTCGACATGGCGATCACTTCGCGGCTCGGCAGGCTAAGTTCCATGCCCGGCTCGCCCTGGGTCACGCCGTCGCACATCGCCGGAGTGCCGCCGGCGAACTGGCCGACCGAGCCGATTTCGCGCAGGGCGTTCTTGATCTGTTGTGGAAAGACTTCGTACGGCTGGTGCGCCGAAAGCATGTCGTTATACGAAGACACAATGGCGATGTTCGCCGAGTTCATCATCCGCAGGCTGTGCTTGTCTTCAGTGCCGCAACCGGCCACGCCGTGGGCGAAGTTGGCGCATTGCAGCTTGCCGCGCATCGGGCCGTCGGTGGCGGCGCCGCGAATCAATGCAAGGTAAGCCTGACGCGTGGCGCGGCTGCGGGCGATAAGCCGTTCGGTGACCTCAAGAACGCGGGGATGCATGTGTAGAACTCCAGGCTAACGGATGTGGCGACCTGATTGTCTATGCTGGTCAAACGCCGTTGTTGTTGGAATGACAGACGGCTTTTTTGACCATTCGGACCAGTTGATTCAGGTCACTCGTTGTAGATAAAACAAAATATTGCCACTAAAAAGGCTTGTTTTCTATTTTTATGCGAATAATCTTGTAATTCCAACAACAAAACGACGGCGGCGCTGTTCCATGACTCTTCGAATTGCAATCAATGGTTTCGGCCGCATCGGCCGTAATGTCCTGCGCGCACTGTATACCCAAGGCTATCGTCAAGACCTGCAGATCGTCGCGATCAACGATCTGGGTGACAGTTCGATCAATGCCCATCTGCTCAAATACGACACCGTCCACGGCACTTTCGACGCCGAAGTGGCGCACGATAACGAAAGCCTGACGGTCAATGGCGACCGCATCGCGGTCAGCGCCATTCGCAACCCGGCCGACCTGCCGTGGGCCGCTGAAAAAATCGACGTAGTGTTCGAATGCACCGGTCTGTTTACCGACCGTGCCAAAGCCGCCGCGCATATCAGCGCCGGCGCCCGCAAGGTGATCATTTCCGCCCCGGCCAAAGGCGCCGACGCCACCGTCGTCTACGGCGTCAACCACGACATTCTGCGTCAGTCGCACCAGATCATTTCCAACGCTTCGTGCACCACCAACTGCCTCGCACCAGTGGCGCAGGTGCTGCATCGCGAGTTGGGCATCGAAAGCGGCCTGATGACCACCATCCACGCCTACACCAATGACCAGAACCTCACCGACGTCTATCACAGCGACCCGTACCGTGCCCGCTCGGCCACGCAGAACATGATCCCGAGCAAGACCGGCGCAGCCGAAGCGGTAGGCCTGGTGCTGCCGGAACTGGCGGGCAAACTGACCGGCATGGCTGTGCGCGTGCCGGTGATCAACGTGTCGCTGGTCGACCTCACCGTGCAACTGAAGAAAGAAGCCAGTGCCGACGAAGTCAACGCGCTGCTGAAAGCGGCGAGCCAGCATTCGAAAATTCTCGGTTACAACACCTTGCCGCTGGTTTCCAGCGACTTCAACCACAACCCGCTGTCGTCGATCTTCGACGCCAACCACACCAAGGTCAGCGGCAAGTTGCTCAAGGTGCTGGCCTGGTACGACAACGAATGGGGCTTCTCCAACCGCATGCTGGATAACTGCCTGGCATTGTGTAACGCCGAATAAACCGGCGCTCCTTGATTTGACGCACACCCTGTAGATACCGTCTTGAGCCTCACCGGGCAAGCGCAAGTTTCGGGTCATATGGCAGTCCAGACTTGAGCACTCCGT